>CALKYG010000204.1 GCA_938003575.1 uncultured Alphaproteobacteria bacterium | reverse complement strand
GCTTCGCGATCTCGGCGTCATCGACGCCACCTGCCCGCTCGTCACCAAGGTGCACAAGGAAGGCCGCCGTTACGCCGAAAAAGGTTTCGACATCGTCCTCATCGGACATCTTGGCCACCCCGAAGTCGAGGGGACGCTCGGCCAGATCCCGGGCGTCGTGCACGTCATCTCAGAACCGCACGAAGTTGCGACCCTTAATGTCCGCGATCCTGAACGCGTCGCCTTCGTCACCCAGACAACCCTGTCGGTCAACGACACGAAAGATGTGATCGCGGCGTTGCGCCAGCGATTTCCAACGATTATCGGCCCCGATACGCGCGATATCTGCTATGCGACGCAAAACCGCCAGACAGCGGTAATCGAACTTTGCAAGAATATCGATCTCCTTCTCGTCGTCGGCGCGCATAACTCATCGAATTCGAACCGGCTGCGCGAGATCGGCGAGAATTTCGGCATACCCTCTTACCTGATTGAGGATGCGGGCATGCTCGACCTCGACTGGGTGAAAGGCGTGACGACAGTCGGCGTCACAGCGGGCGCGTCAGCGCCGGAAACGCTGGTCCAGGAAACAATAGCAAAATTACGGACGATCCGCGACGTTTCAGTGGAAACACTCGAAGGCGTCAAGGAAAACGTCCACTTCAAGCTGCCCGCCGAACTCGCCGACGTCCCGCGCCCGAAGGCCGCGATGGAAGCGTGGGCCGTCGAAAACGCCTAACCGAAAACAACAAGCATCGGAGTTCAGGGGATGTCAGTATCGCTTCATCAGCAAATTCGCGTCGGCGCCTACGTCATGAAGCAGACGCTCATGGGTCGCAAACGCTATCCGCTCGTTCTCTTTCTTGAACCCCTGTTCCGCTGCAACCTCGCCTGCCCCGGCTGCGGCAAGATCGATTACCCGGCGCCGATCCTCAATAAGCGCCTCTCTGTCGAGGAATGCCTTCAGGCCGTCGACGAATGCGGCGCGCCGGTTGTCGCCATTCCTGGCGGCGAACCGTTGATTCACAAGGATATCGGCGAGATCGTTGCGGGCATCGTCGCACGCAAGAAGTTCGTGTCGCTGTGCACAAACGCCCTTCTTCTTGAAAAGAAGCTGCACCTATTCAAACCGTCGCCATTCCTCTTCTTTTCGGTGCATCTCGACGGACTCGAAGAAGAGCATGATCGGGCGGTCGACCAGAAGGGGACGTTCAAGATTGCGGTGAAAGCGATCAAGGCGGCGCAGGACGCGGGCTTTCAAGTCAACGTGAACGCGACGATTTTCGACAACATGACCGCGAAGCAAGTCGCCGATTATCTCGACTTTGCAACCGACATGGGATGCAATATCTCGATCTCTCCGGGCTACGCCTATGAGCGCGCCGAAGACAAGGATCATTTCCTGTCGAGAGAGAAAACGAAAAATCTCTTCCGCGACATTTTCCGCATCGGCAAGGAGCGCGGGCGCGAATGGAACCTGTCGCACTCAACGCTGTTCCTCAACTTTCTCGCCGGAAACGAGGAATATCTCTGTACGCCTTGGGGTTCGCCCACGCGCAACGTGTTCGGCTGGCAAAAGCCGTGCTATCTCCTCGGCGAGGGTTATGTTTCTTCATTCAATGAACTGATGGAGACGACCGACTGGGACAGCTACGGCACTGGCAAGTACGAGAAGTGCTCGAACTGCATGGCCCATTGCGGCTATGAGCCGACGGCGGCGATGGACGCAGTCAAGAACCCGTTCAAGCTGATGAAGCTCAAGAACCTGTTTGCGATCAGGACAGATGGTCCGATGGCGCCGGAAATCGATCCATCAAAGGCGCGCAAGGCGGTTGACGTTCACGAAAAAATCGTCGCCGAGCAGATGTCAAAGATCGAGCGCGAGGAGAAAGGCGCCGAGGAACCTGCTGAAGTCGCGGCGTAGGACTTCCGTCGCGGCGCCTGAATCGCGTCCGAGAGCGAAAATCTCTTCAAACTGCTGCGGCGCCTTTAGGCAGTCGACCAACACATTCATGATATTGACGCCGCCTGTCGGCGTTACCGCCCGCAACGCCGCCTTGGGCAGCGCGCGTCGGGACCCATCCGCGACGACGCGGATTGCGATAAACGGGACATCAGCCTTCGCCGCCGCGCGCGCGGCGCCGTGGCTTTCCATGTCGACCGTTTCCGCAGCATAGCGCTGGAATAAGGCCGTCTTTTTTTCAATGCTGTCTATGATCTCATCGGAGCCGAATATCGCCACGTGGCGCGGCGCGAACCTGTCCGCCGCCGCAGTAAGCTTTTTGTCTGCGATGACGATGTCCCCATGCGCCGAAACGACGCGCTCGCCAAGGACGAGATCGCCGCACTTGAGCGAGGGATCAAGGCCGCCGCACAGACCAGCGCTGATTATCGCTTTGGCGCCCTCGTCGAGGAATCCCTGTGCGATCTCTTCCGCGCGGTCGGCATTGGCGCCCGAAACTCCGATTTTCACTTTCGATGCATTGATGCCGGCCGCCTTCATGCCCGCCTTGACTGCGACCGCTTCCGACTTCAGGCCGCAGACGATCCCGATAAATCCGCTCATGCGGCCCTCCGGCGTTTCAATACAATTGCGGCCGCTCTATCGCCTGATCTGATCGAACCTTCAATGGTTGCGGGAACGCCAGTCGCGGTATGGTCGCCCGCCAGCCGGAGATTCCGCCATTGGGTTTCCGGCTTGAGCCGCTTTTGCGCCGCATCCGGCGACTGATCTGGCGTCGCGCGGCGCTCTCGTATGACGCGCACCGCCTCATACGGCATGTTGCCGAGATCGAGCGCAATCTGCGTCTCGCGCCACATGTCGTCAGCAGCCTCCTTGTTCGGAACCTCGTCCATGCCGATCGCATGGCTCGCGGAGACGGTGAGCGAGACGACATCATCGCGCACAAACGCCCATTGCGCGTCCGACGATATCATTCCGATGAACGGAGAATCGCCGAGGGGCGCCGCCGGAACCGGATGCCGAGTCCGATAATGGACGTTGAGAATCGAGGCGCTGTCGTCGGGCGGATCAACATCCGGCACGATCTGCTTCAGGCGCGACGGCGGAATCGCGAGGATGACTTCATCGCCCTCGCCCACGGCGATCTTTTCCTCACCAAAATCCAGCGCCGAAACGCGACCGTCCAGGAACTCCGCGGCGCGCAGACGGGCGTTAAAGCGGATGTCCGCGCCTTTCGCCTTCAGTTGCGCGACGGCCGGATCGATAAATGCGCGGCTGAGCCCGTTTTTCGCCGCCAGGGGGCGGGAGGCCTTGCCGCCCAACAGAAATGTTTCGCGAATAACGGACCAAAGGAGCTGAGCCTGCCCCAGTTCAGGCGTCGTATTCAGCACGGCGAGCGTCAATGGCTCCCAGAATCGGGCGTAGAGAACGTCGTCCTTGTCAACGACATCAGCGACAGTCTGACCTTTCCCAGCAAGCGCAATTCCCGCGGCTCGCACATAGTCGAAGAGCTTCGTGTCAGGCACGCGCGCTTTCGGATTGAACACCCATGTCGGAAAAAGGCCGTCATTGATGCGCACGCGCCAGCGCTTGCCCGATTTGACATCGACGAACGGATACGACGCATCGACAGGACCGGTCAGCGAGTCATGCGATCCGATGCGGTTCAGGAAGTCGAGCGCCGAATGATTGCCCGACATGATCATGTGGTTTCCGTTATCGATCTCGCGCCCTAGAGTCTTGTCATAGAACGATCGACACCGCCCGCCCGCGTGGCCGGCGGATTCATGCACGGTCACTTTCATGCCGGCGTCTACGAGGCGCAACGAGGCGGCGAGACCTGAAAGGCCGGCGCCGATAACATGGACCTGCGGAAGCGCGGAATTCATTGCGGCGCTCAATCGTTCCGCGCCAGCGGCGGCGCCAGCAAATAGCGCGCGGCGATCAGGATTTTCTCCACTCCGGAAAGAGTCACCGGCGCTCCATCATATTCCCAGCCACGATCGTTCATTTTGTTGAAATAGGCTTCATAAACGCCCATCATGAGGATCGCAGGACGCACCGTGCGCCAATCAAGGTTCTTGAGCGCCAATCTCGCATCAGCGAATTTCCCCCGCGCAATCTCCGCAAGTTCACACGCGACATCAGTCAGGGCGGAGGCGCGGACGATCTTGGCCGGATCTTTGGGCGCCCCGTACTTGTCCAACAGTTCCGCCGGCAGGTAGAGCCGGCCCACGCCTGCGTCCTCAGCGACATCGCGCAGTATGTTCGTCAACTGCAGCGCATCGCCGAGCGACAGCGCGAAATTGTCCGACGCTTCGCCCTTTGGCGCGCCAAACACCGGCATCGAAAGCATGCCGACCGCGCCGGCGACCCGGCGCGTATACGCAGCCAGTCTTTCCATCGTAGGAGCAACGATGGGGCCGTCGGCGTCCATCTCCATTCCCTCGATAATCATCTCAAACTCCCGCTTCGGCAGTCCGAAGTCGCGAACGGGGTGCAGCAGCGCGACGCCAGTCGGAAATGCGGGCCTCCCCTCGTAAAGGCGGTCAATCTCGTCCCGCCACTCGGCAAGAGCGCGACGACGCTCCTCGCGCGTCATGCCGTCATCATCGGCGATATCGTCAACCTCGCGGCAGAAAGCGTAGACAGCGTGCATCGCCTGACGCCGCTCTCTGGGCAGGATGGCCATCCCGGCGCCAAATGACGTGCCCGAACGCCGCACCGTCTCCTCGGCGTGGCGGCGCGCCGCGCCGATATCGACTGAAATGGCCGTCATACGCCTTTTCCCGCCGCAAGGAATCCGGAAATCGCGCCGAAGATCCCGGCGACTGCAAAATCGGATTTCTTGAGCGCCACCCGCGCCGCGACTGGATCGCCGCTGCGCAGAAGCGCAATGAGCCGATCTGCCAGGCGTATGATTACGGCGGATTCCATTGCGAGGCGGCGGCTCTTCAACGCGAACGGCAATCGCCGAGCGTCAATCATCAAAGCCTCACATCCGTCAAGCATGCGGTCCATGACCCGACGGAGCGCGGGCGAGGAACAGCCGCCATCTATATCAGCGACATCGCCTCCTTCTTCGACGAGCCAGGTTTCAATTATGTAGACACGATCGAGGGCGCGCTTGTCGTCGGCGCAGTCCTGCAGATGATTGACAATCTGCAATACGGTGCAGAGCGCATCCGAATATCTGTATCCGGACTTGTCCTCGCCGTGCAGATCTAGCAAGTACCGTCCGACCGGGTTCGCCGATTTCCTGCAATAGTCGAGCAGTTCATCCCAGGAATGATATCGCAGCTTCTCGCAATCCTGCACGAATGCGGCGACAAGATCCGATCCATGCACCGTCGGCACATTTGTCGCCTGCATGCTCTCACGAAGGACGTGCGCCTTGGCGAACTCCGGTCCATATCCGGGCTGACCGCAGAGTGCGGCGTCGAATGCCTTCAGGCGGCGTATTTTTTCACTGCGCTCGAGCGCCGCATCATCCGCAATGTCGTCGATTGCTCGCGCGAAGGCGTAGAACGCGGCGACGTGAGGGCGCAGTCCTTTCGGCAGCAGGAACGAGCCTACAGGAAAATTCTCGTCCGACGCCCCCTTCCCGGAAGGGGTCTCGACTTCCGTCGCCATATTTCCAACGGTCGCGGTCATCTGCTCTTTCTCAAAGGTCCGGCCGTGGTGTAGGCAGTTTTCGCGCGGTTGAAAACCGCCCTTCCTCCAACCCGCCCCGAGGCTGGACACTACCTTAGGATTATCTATCAAGACTATGTTTTTGAATGCAGTTTCAGTCATTAACTTGATCACGTGGATTTACCTTGGGGCGGTCCGACTTCGCCCATTCAGTTCACCGCCCAAACTGGGTCTTGGAGACGAGGCGCGAATTTGGCCGTCAGTCGTTGCCGTCATTCCAGCCCGCAACGAGGAGAAAACGATCGGCGCGGTCG
>CALKYG010000203.1 GCA_938003575.1 uncultured Alphaproteobacteria bacterium | reverse complement strand
GTTGGCGTCGACGATGTAGATGCGCCCGTCCCCGCGGTCCCTAAGGACGTCGAGGCCTCCGAAATCGAGCGAAATCGCGCGCGTGAACGCGGCGATCTTTTCCTGTTCGTCAATCGAGAGGAGCGCGTCGACCGGCGCGAGATCGACACGGTGATTCTCGTTTGAGAATCTCAATTCCCGCGCCCGCCTTTTCAGATAGACGAACGGCGCCTTGCCGGCGACGACAGGCGTCCGGATGTCGATATAGTCCCGCCCGTCGAAGGTGTTGTCGATCAGTCTTTGGTAAACGCGGTCGCTTCGCGGCGTGTCGATCGGGCATTCGACGATACGGCCGTCATGCTTGCCGTTCAGTTCCGATTTCTCAACGGCCGGGCCCCGGTGGGTCCTCGGATCGACCTTAAGCGAATATCCGAATGTTTCCTCAAAGAGGCGGGTGACGACGCTCTTGCGGATGTCGTGGCAGCCGATGTTGAACGACGGCTTGTCCGACGGCGCGCCGAGCGGGCCCGTCCTGAACTCTCGGTCCTCGAAATAGAAGTGAAGGTCGGCTTCCTCCGGGTCGTCGACGATCTTGACGTCGGCGAGCTGACAGACCGGCCAGATCGCGTAATAGGACCGGGGCTTTTTCGGAAAGAACGATATTCTCGCGCGCGGTTCGCGGCCTTTCACGATCCGGGCGGCGCGGACGCCCTGAATGAGGCCGATAAACGACGCGATCCGGAACGCGTCACGCGCGAATTCCGGGCTCCAGCGGATATGCGCGCCCGTTTCCTTGGCGAGGATTCCGCCCTCGCTGATCTCAAAGTCCGAAAAGAAAGCCATTCCTGGCCCGCACCCAGCTTAACCAATGACGCCCCGTCCGCTGTTCAACATGGCTTTTCCCGCGCTGACAAGGAAATAAAGTCCTCGCGAGCGCCGCTTGCGGCAAGTTGAACGGGCTTGCGGCGCGTCCCTTGCGACGGCCCGGCCATGTGTGCCGTTCGTAAACAACTTCTTAACGTCGCCGGCGCCGTTGTCGCCGCAACGGCCTCGGTTGCGGGATCCGCATCGGCGGCCGAGCGGTCGGCCGGAGGGCTCGCGCTCGGGGAAAGCCACGGGGGAATCACCGATCAAGCCTATGTGATTGCGCCGCCGCATTGGCTGTATGTCGTCGAAAAGGAACGGGGCAGTTTCCTTGATTGCGGCGAAGGCCAGGAAACGCGCTCGACCGACGCCAACGGCCGCGACGTTGCGGAATTGACCTGCGGCGTGACGCTGACTGAGACTGTCGTCATTCCGGCTGCTTCGGCCAGCGCACGGATCATCATTCACTATTAGGTTCGATCACCGGGCGCCGCGTGCAATCAGCGCGCCGCGCTGGCCGGCGATGTCATAACCCGCCTTGGCCGCCTCATTGATAATGTCGTCGGCGGCGTCGCCTGCGCGCGCCCGCGCGAAGGCCCGGACGACCGTCGAACGGGCGCCCGACCGGCAAAACGCCAGGATTGCGCCCTCACGGTCTGAAACTGCGGCGTCAAAGGCGTCGAGATGCGCAGGACCGATCCCCGCGCCGCTGACCGGGATGGAGACATAGTCGATCCCGGCGGCTTTGGCGGCCTTCTCGACGTCCGCGCCTCGCGGTTGGCCGAATTCTTCCCCGTCCGGACGGTTGTTGATGATCAGCGTGACGCCGAGCGCCTTCGCCGCTTCAACGTCTGCGGGTGAGATTTGCGGCGAAACGAAAAACCCGTCCGCCAGGGGAATGAATTTCACCGTCATTAACGCCTCCGCGCCGCCGCCTTTTTCCATATGGCGCGGCTTTGCGCCGCGCGCTAGAGAACCTTCATGCGACCTTTCCACCTCGCCATTCCCGTCGATGATCTTGAGAAGGCTGACGCCTTTTACCACGGGCTGCTCGGATGCCCGCGCGGGCGGCGGTCCGACAAATGGATCGACTATGATTTCTACGGGCACCAGCTCGTCGCACACTTGTCGCCGGAGGATTGCGCGCGCGCATTGACAAACGAGGTCGACGGCCATGACGTGCCGGCGCGCCATTTCGGCGTCGTGATGGCGCCTGCTGATTGGCGCGCGCTCAGTGACAGCCTTCGCAAAGCCGGCGCGGAATTCATCATCGAACCGAACATCCGATTCAAGGGCGAAGCGGGCGAGCAGGGAACCTTTTTCATTCGAGATCCCGCGGGCAATGCGCTCGAATTCAAATGTTTCGAGGACATGGCGCAGCTTTTTGCGACCTAGTCGGCAGCCGCCCTGTTGATCGTTTCACCATCAACAATCGTCATCGCCGGTTTCATGGTGAGGATCTCATTTTCCGGCGCGCCGGCGATTATTGCGCCGTCGCCGGCGGCGGCGGGATGAACTCGTCGAAGACAAGCCGCCATCCCCTGGACCTCTTTATCCAGATCCTGGCGTACCAGCCGATGCGGTCCGCGCCGCCTTCGCGCCAGCGGCCCTCGCCGTAAGTCCATGCGAAATCGCCCGCGTTAGACGACCCGCCCCCAAGAGGCCGGAATTCGAGCGTGCGCGGGCGCGCGTCGAATTGCGCGTCGCGGCCGCCGTCAGACTTCGACGGCGGCGGACCGTCGGAGTGCAGGCGCGAATCGGCGTCGAGAAAAGGTGCGTATGCGGAACGAAGATCCGACAGCGCCGCCGCCGCCAGCGCCTTTTCAGCCTCTGCGACTTCACTCATCGCGGCGGCCGGGGAGGCTGATCGACGCGCGCCGCCCTTCAGAAAGGCGGCTGGCGATCCCGGCGGCGCTTCCGCCGCGGCGTCGGCGCCGACGCCGGCGTCAAGGACCCACTTCCACGACCCGTCAGGCTGTTTTCGCCAGACGGTGAAATAATGTCCGCGGCGGTCGTCTTCGATCGCAAACGGCCCCGTGGTGAAGCCAAGATCGCCGGATTGCGCCATCCCTGCATAAAGCGGCCACCACACAAGGCGCGGGCGCGGATTGGCCGGGTCTTCGTCGGGGGCGCCCGACAGGGCTTCATGCGCATTCACCGGCGCCGGGGAGAAAAACACGGCGTCAGGCGCGGAGAAGGCGAGGAAGGACTTTTTGACCCCGCGGGCGTAGCCGTCCGCGGCGAATGCGCGTTCGGCTGCGACGACATCCTCGGGCGTCGGCGCGTTTGCGCATCCGGCAAGCACGGTCGCCGCCGCCAGAATGGCGGCGAGGGGCGGTTTCGTCATGAAATTCAGGTCCTTCTCCCGACGAAGATGACAGGAGCGGGCCTTGCCGATCTCATGGCAAGACCCTGCGCGGCGAGCGGAAGCTCTCGCGCGACGTATCGATGCGCGCGGTACGTCGTGGGAGGTTCGAATCCGGAAGACGAAAGGCCTGGTCGGAGTGAGAGGATTCGAACCCCTCGCGCCCTGGGGGCGCGGATCGAAAAACAGGAGGTTCGAATCCGGAAGACGAAAGGCCTGGTCGGAGTGAGAGGATTCGAACCTCCGGCCCCTAGCTCCCGAAGCTAGTGC
>CALKYG010000202.1 GCA_938003575.1 uncultured Alphaproteobacteria bacterium | reverse complement strand
CAAATGACCAGACTGTCGCCGTCGTCGACCCGCGCCGTCGTCTTGATTTCGACCTTGTTCGTAATGAGATCGGTCGATGTCGAGATGATTTGACCGGCGACGCTTGAAATCTCCTGCCGGATTTCCATGGTGACGGTGCCGCCGTCGTTTATCTGGGGCGTCACCTCCAGAATGATGCCGACCTGTTCGCGCGAGACCGTGCGAAACGCATTATCGAGATTCTGGCCGACCGCTTCGCCGGTGGTGATCGGAATTTCCTGTCCCACGGAAAGCGTTGCTTCCTGATTGTCGAGTGTCACGACCGAGGGAAACGACAGGACATTTGACTCGGTGTCTTTCTTCAGCGCCGTCAGAACCGCGCCGAACACCGTATCATTGCCCACCTTGCCGCCGACGCCGCCGATGAAACCGTTGGTCGAAACGATCGAGTTGATCGCCGCCGTCGCCAGCGTGTTGCTGAGGGTCGTATTGGAGCTGTCGCTTCCGCCGGATGTCGGCGAAGTTCCCTTCAGTATGCTCGGGTCAAGAAGCAGCGCGCCGGCCGCGGCCAGTATGTTCGGCGTCGTGCTTGAAAAATTCGTCGCAGTGAACGGCACGCGCTTTCCACTCGTCGGTGCGAGGAGATATTCAACGCCGAGCGCTCGCGCCGTCGTGTCCGACACTTCGACGATGATCGCTTCGATCTGCACCTGCGCGCGGCGGACATCGAGCTGCTGAACGACCGTTTTCAACGTCTGCTGAATGTCGGCGTCGCCGGAAATGATGACTGAATTGGTCGCCTTGTGGAATGATATGTTGGCGCGCGAACCGGCGCCGACGCCCGCCTGACCCGCGCCGACCCCGGCCGCAGTCTGGCTGCTCGCGAGCTCCTTCAACAGGCCCGCCATTTCTTCCGCGTCGGCGTGGTTCAGCGTAATGACGGACAGATCGGACTGAGCCTTTCCGATCCGGTCGAGTTCGGCGACGACGCTGACGAGGCGCGACAGGACCTGCGGTTCTGCGCGTATCAGAATGCTGTTGCTGGCGGCGACCGGCACCACGCTGACCTTCGAAGCGGAAACCGCGCCTTCTTCGGAAATTTCCTGGGCCATGTTGGCGACGACGCGAGCGACTTCGGCGGCTGAAGCGTTCTCGAGCGTGATGGTGCGATAGATCGTCGTGTCGCGATCGATCTGCGCGAGAACTTCGCGCAGTCTTGTCATGTTGTCAGCCGTATCGACGAGAATAATCGAGTTGCCGCTTCTGACCGGGGCGACGACGCCGCGTTCGGATATGATCTGAGACAGGTTCGCCGCCGCTTCGCGCGCGTCGACGTGGTTGAGGCGCACGATCTGGGTGACGATGTCTCCGGCGACCGACTTGCCGACCGGCCCCGCCGCTCTCGAACCTTCCTGAATCGGAATGATCCGGTAGCTGCTCGACGTGATGGGCGTCGCCGTGAAGCCGATGACGCGCAAGGACGCCTGAAACAGCTCCCACGCCTCGTCGGCGCACAGGCCGCCGTTCGGACCGGACTTGATGGTGACGCGCCCTGTGACGCGCGGATCGAGCACAAACTTCTTGCCGGTGCGCAACGCGATCTCATCGACGACGGAACGAATGTCCGCGTCTTCGAGGTTCAACGCCTCTCCGCAGGTCTCCTGCGCGACCGCCGTCCCCATCAGCGCCGCGGCGGCGCACGCCAGCTTCAAGAATCGCTTCATCTGTTGATCCAGTTATTCATCGTCGCCCGTCGCATCCGTCAGCGCGACCGTAATCGGAATGACGACGCCGTCGCGTTCAATGACGATTGAAACCGCTTGCCGTCCCGTCAAATCGGCGAACGTCGACAAATTCTCCGCCATGTCGTGTCCGAAGGGCTGGTTGTCGACGCCGATCAGCGCGTCGCCGGCCCGAAGTCCGATCGCTTCGAACCGCGACGCGTCCCCCGCCGGCTGAAGGATCAGGCGGACGTTTCCGTCCTCGTCAAGCTGGGGCTGAACCGTCACGAAATTTCCGATCTGCGTCGTTCCGCTGACGTCGGACGCAATCTTGTTGTCGCGCAGGACTTTCGCCTCACGCGGGACCGCGGTCTGTTCGCGATTGATGAGGCGGAGCGATTCCCGCAAGCCGCCGCGATTGATGACGACCTGATCGCGGTAAACGTTTTCGAGCGTCACCCCCGGGGTGATTGTTTCCCCAATTGCGTACCGTCCCTGTTTGTCGTCGGGAGTCCTGATGAAGGCCGCTCCGCCTTCCTTCGTCGTCCATGTTCCGTGCAGGACGAGATCGAGCGACGTCTCGGCGAGATCGGGTCCGATCCCGAGTTCATCCTCTGTCGGAGCGCGCGCCGCGTCCGCGGCCGCCATCCTGAATGGATTGATGGAACCTTGCGCGGCGGGCGCCGTCGCCGGCGCCGCGGCGCGCGGCGCTGTCGGCGGCTGCATGACAGGTCCAAAAGCGCTCCAGAAAATTGACGAAAGCAGAACGGCGATCGCTGCAACCAATGCGAATTCCACAGGTCTGACCAATCGCGGATCAGGCGCACGGAATAAATTCTTATGCGAAATCAGGCGCGAAAAGCGCCGCCCTGCGGCGCCGAAAGCCGCAGGGGTCGATTTGAACCCCTCGATTCTGAAAACCGCCAATTCCGCCTACTCGCCAAACCGCCTTAACGGCGCCAAACTAGTCTTGATCGATTCATAGCCAGAAACCCAGCAATATCAAAAACGAAGCCAGCCGCCCACCGCGACGGTCCGGCAGTCGTCCCTAGCCCCTGATCACGTCTGAAATTGTGACAGATTCACGAAATATCATTCCGAAACTGATGAAATGCCCGTCATCCGTCCCGGCCGCGGACGCAACGGGCATTTTGACCTTGCTTGCGGCGGTCGCCGGACTCCCCGGATTTCGTCGATCATGACCGGCCAGATTCCCGGTTGGCCCGTCATCGTTCTCGCCGGCGTCGCCGGCCTCCTTATCGGCAGTTTCCTGAATGTCGTCATCCACAGGGGACCAGGCATGTGGAAGCTTATCGATGCGGATCCGCGGGGAGACCTGTTGACCCCGCGGTCCTATTGTCCGTCGTGCCGGCGGCCGATTCCGGCTAGCGGCCTCGTCCCGATACTCAGCTACCTCCGTCAGGGCGGCAAATGCCTCCATTGCGGATCGCCGATATCGCCGCGCTATCCAATCGTCGAAGCGCTTGGCGGGTTGACCGGCGTCGCCGCGTTCGCCGTCTTCGGGCCGACGGCGCAGGCGCTTGGCGCTGCGATCTTCGGCTGGGCGCTGATCGCGCTCGCCGTCATCGATCTCGAGACCGGATACCTGCCTGACGCGATCAATTATCCGCTCATTGCGGCGGGCCTTGCGGCCAACGCAACGGGACTCTTTGCCTCCTTTGTCGAAGCGCTTGCGGGGGCGGCGGCGGGCTATGTCCTATTCTGGGCGATGGCGAAGGCCTTTGAACGGCTGCGCGGCAAAGAAGGATTGGGTCTCGGGGACGCAAAGCTTCTTGCTGCGATCGGCGCCTGGGGCGGATGGATAATTCTGCCGGCTGTCGTTTTTGTTGCGGCGGCGTCAACGCTTGTCGTTCTCGTCCTTGCGCGATCGCGCGGCGGAGCGTCGGCCTTGGACCAGCCGGCCCCGTTTGGGCCGGGCCTTTGCGCAGCCGGGTTTATTTGCCTGCTTCTAGCCCCCTGGCCTCTCAGCGTCCCTTGAACTGCGGCTTTCTCTTTTGCATCAGCGCCGCAACGCCTTCGCGGCAATCCTCGGACGCGATGGCGGTTTTCTGCAGCATGGCTTCAAGCGCCATCGCGTTTCTAAGGCCGGCCTGGGCGGCGGCGCGAAAGGTGCGTTTTGTCAGGTTCATCGCAATCGGCGCACGCTCGGCGATGGATTGCGCCCAGTCAACGGCGCTTTCGACAACATCAGCTTGCGGAACAACC
The DNA here is from genome assembly GCA_938003575.1 of uncultured Alphaproteobacteria bacterium. Classification (GTDB taxonomy): domain Bacteria; phylum Pseudomonadota; class Alphaproteobacteria; order Caulobacterales; family Parvularculaceae; genus Amphiplicatus. The sequence continues at coordinate 4,216 of CALKYG010000202.1, read as the reverse complement.
CGATTGACGAGGCCGAGTTCAAGACAACGCCTCGCGGGAATCTTTTCGGCCTCAATCGCCATCTGATAGGCCCGGGCGTAGCCGATCTCCTGCGTCAGCAGCCAGGAAAGCCCGCCGTCGGGAATGAGCCCGATATTAGAGAAGGCGCTCATGAGATAAGCGTCCTCCGCCATCACGCGAAGGTCGCAGGTCAGCGCCAGCGTCATGCCGATGCCCGCCGCAGGACCGTTTATGGCGGCGATCACCGGTTTGTCGCACGCCTGGATGATCGACAGGAACGCGCCGTATTCGGCGTTCAGCATGTCCTCCACCGTCCGCCCGCCCGCGACATCGGTGACGTCGGCCCCGGCCGAAAATCCGCGGCCTTCGCCCGTGATGACGAAACAGCGAACTGACGGGTCAAAGGATGCGCGCGCCGCCGCGTCTTGCAGGTCTCGCCGCATTTCGGCGTTGAAGGCGTTCAGCGATTGGGGTCGATTGAGTGAAATCACCGCAACGGCGTCGCGCTTCATCTCATATTTTACAGTCATTGGGGCCTCGATCCTTCCGGACGCATTCTCTCGCGGGCCGCGGAACGCCTCAAGCCCCGCCCGCAGCTAGCGGCGCTGCTGTTTTGCGGCTATCGAGACGCCAAACCCAGAACAGGAGTGGTCCATGACAGACAGCCGCTTTTTCCGCGAGGATTGCTACATCAACGGCCGGTGGGTCGGCGGACAGGACCGCATCAAGGTCAACAATCCTGCGACCGGCGAGGTCATCGGCTCAGTCCCGAAACTCGGACGCAAGGAGACGGCCGACGCTATCGAAGCCGCGCATGCGGCCTTTCTTCTGTGGCGTGAAAAACCCGCCGGCGAGCGCGCCGAGCTTTGCCGGAAGTTCTATCAGGCGCTGATGGACAACCAGCGCGACCTGGGGCGCATCCTGACGATCGAAATGGGCAAGTCGCTGAAAGAAGCGATGGGGGAAGTCGCCTACGCCGCGAACTTCTTCCGCTGGTTCGGCGAAGAGGCCCGTCGCGTTTACGGGGACATCATCCCCTCGCCATGGGCCGACAAGCGCATCATCGTGACAAAAGAGCCGGTCGGCGTCGTCGGCTCAATCACGCCGTGGAATTTTCCAACCGCGATGATCGCGCGCAAAGCTGCGGCGGCGCTGGGCGCCGGCTGCACAATCGTCGCCAAGCCGGCGAGCCAGACGCCGTTCTCGGCTGCCGCCTATGGCGTCATCGCGGACGATGTCGGCATTCCCAAAGGCGTCATCAACATCATCACGGGGTCGGCGGCGCAGATCGCAGACGAAATGTGCGAAAACCCGAAGGTCAGAAAGATCACTTTCACCGGCTCCACCGAGATCGGCAAGGAGCTCGCATCGAAGGCGATGAGAAACATGAAGCGCGTGTCGATGGAGCTTGGCGGCAACGCGCCTGTCATCGTGTTCGACGACGCCGATCTGGATCGCGCAGTCGACGGCGCGCTCGCATCCAAATACCGCAATTCAGGACAGACCTGCGTTTGCGCCAACCGCATCCTCGTTCAGTCCGGAATTTATGATCGCTTTGCCGAAAAGTTCGCGGCCGCCGCGAAGGCGCTCAAAGTCGGCGACGGCCTGGAAGAAGGAACCGAGCAGGGCCCGTTGATCGACGAGGCGGCGGTGACGAAAGTCGAACAGCATATCGAAGACGCCACGTCGAAAGGCGCAAAAGTGATCGCCGGCGGCAAGCGGCACGCAAAGGGATTGACGTTTTTCGAACCGACCGTGCTTCGGGATGTGACCCCTGCCATGCTCATCGCCAGGGATGAAACGTTCGGACCGGTCGCGCCCCTTTTCAAATTCCATACGGAAGAAGAAGCGATCGCCATGGCGAACGACACTGAATACGGCCTCGCCTCCTATTTCTTCACCAGGGATCTTGGCCGCGCTTTTCGCGTCATGGAAAAACTCGAATACGGGATGGTCGCAATCAATGAAGGCATCCTCTCGACCGAGGTGGCGCCTTTCGGCGGCGTCAAGGATTCCGGCATGGGCCGCGAAGGGTCCAAATACGGACTTGAAGACTATATTCAGACAAAATACGCCCTTGTCGGCGGGCTTGCGAGGTAGGCCGTTAACCTTTTGTTAACTGTCGCGAATCAACCCTCTTCTGACCAAATTGTAAGGCGGGGGCCACGGACGATGAGCCGCGCGACACAAGTGTCGGTGGAAGACCTTTTCAAGCGACTCGGCGAGACGCCGATGACGCGAAGTGCGCGTGCGGACAGCCTCTTTCGCCGGCTTCGCGAAACCGAGGAGGATGAGTTCCTCGGCAGCTTCATTCGGTCCCCGAAGAAACAGAAGAACAGCGAAAAGAGCGGCGATTGACGGGCGCAGGCCCGACAGTTTCCCCTATTGATTGAATTCGCCGCGGCGCTTGACCGCGTGCTTTGCCGGGGCGCAAGCTTCATGGCTGCGGTTCCCGGGGGGTCGTCATGCGTTTGCTTCGTTGGTCGTTCCTGATTGCGCTCGCTTCGGTTGTTGCAGCCTGCGCGACGAGATCGCCGGCGCCCGACCTTTCGATCAGCAGGATCGAAGCGACGCCCGCGCGCGTCACCGCGGGATCGTCGATTGAGATCGCTTCCGGCGTTCGCAATGGAGGCGATGCGTCCTCCGGCGGCCCGGCAGCAGCGGCGATCGAGCTTTATGCGTCGCCGGGCGTCTCCATCGCGGCGCTGAGCGCCTGGCGGCAGGCGGACGGCGCGTCGATGCAGCCCGGCGAGACAGTGGAAGATCTCGCTGTCGTGCGCGCGCCGGAGGTTCAGCCGGGCGCTTATTCCATTTGCGCGAGCGCGGATCCAGACGATGAGATTCTCGAATCCGACGAAGAGAACAACCGTTCTTGTACAGATTTGGAGATTGTCGCGGGCGCCCCGCGCCGCGCCGATCTCGTGATCGAGAAAGTGACCCCGATTTCTCAGGACCAGGCGAGTTCGAAGGTCAAAGTGCGGATCCGCAATGCAGGCTCCGAGGCGGCGGGCCCGTTCAGGATCATGGCGTTCCGGCGCAATCCGCACCTTCCGATCCTGCTCATCGAGTGCCCTTTGACCGAAGGCCAGCTGAACTCAGGCAGTCCCGCTTCGTGCGGCGATCTCACCCAACACACGCCGCTCGCCGCCGGCGCGAGCGCGGATCTGACAGGTTATCTCGCCTACGTGGTTTCAAACGGCGCGAACTTCGTTCGCAATCCAATCGGTCCGGGCGATCCCAATCCGCTTGTCCGGCGCGAAATTGATTTCATGGTCGACGGATGTTTTCCGCCGGAAGACGGAAGCCCTGTCTATTGCGCGGTGGATGAGATTGACGAACTCAACAATTTTGCGGGCGTGAGGCTGAAAGTCCGCTAGTCAGGTCTTGGGCAGGAGGCAGACCTGTCCGCGCCGCCACGGCGTCAGATAGATCGGCGTCCCCATGCGCGCGATCGTCTCGTGATAGATGACGCGCTGCGCGTCATGGATGATCATGAGGCCGCCTTTTTCCAGGATTTCCCAGCCTGTCTCGATGCAGAAATTGCGCGCACGCCCGTCCACGAAAATGCAGTCAAAGGTCAAGCCGAGCGTCGTCGGAAATTCGACATATTCCCTGAAGATCGAACGATCGGTTTCGGCGCGCCGCCGCCACGCCTGGCGCTTTGCGCGGACAAGACCGAAAAATTCGCGGTCCGGTTCCCTGGCCGTCGCTTCCTTCAGGTAATAGGACAGACGCGGATCGCTCGCCGCCGCTTTCACTTTTTCATACCAGAGCGGGTGGTGCTCGATTGACACCATCGTCTCGATCGACTCGTAACGCTTCAGGAAATCAATCGTCGAACCGCCCGAACCCCATTCCAGGAATCGGCGCGGCTGCAACGCCGTCAACGCCGCCTGGATCTGGGAATACTCAACGCTGTCCATGTAAACGCGCATGCCCTGCCCCTTTGCTAGGCGAGTTCCCTACAGCCATACACGCATCGCCCGCAAAGTTGAATCAGCGGCCGGCGCAAAGGAAAACGCCCCGCGCTGCGGGGCGTTTCGAACCTGTTGCTGAAGTCCTATCGCTTCGAGAACTGGAAGGAGCGACGGGCTTTCTTGCGGCCGTATTTCTTGCGTTCGACAGCGCGGCTGTCGCGGGTGAGGAAACCGCCGGCCTTGAGCACCGGACGCAAAGACGGCTCGTAATAGGTAAGCGCCCGCGCGATGCCGTGACG
>CALKYG010000201.1 GCA_938003575.1 uncultured Alphaproteobacteria bacterium | reverse complement strand
TCGCCGACGAAGGGCGCCGCAGCGAAAAAACCGCCGTCAAAGTCTGCAAAGCCGGCGGCGAAGACGACGAAGGCCGCAAAGGCGCCCGCAAAACAGGCGCCAAAGGCGAAACCGAAACCGGTCGCAAAGGCGGCGCCGGCGACGAAGCCCGCAGCAAAGCCCTTGGCGAAAGGGCCGGCGGTGACGCCGTCGGCCAAGGGAAAGGCGGCGAAGGAAACGCAAAAAAAAGAACCGCCGAAGAAGGAACTTCCGAAGAAAAAACTCAATGTCGGTCAAAAGCCGCGATCGGCGCGCGCCGATTTGCCTCTGAAGCCGCAGACATTCATCACGGCGCCGGCGCCCACAGAGACCACAGGCGCTTCTGCTCCGAAGATCACGCCCGCATCAAAAGAGGCGAAGCAGACTTTCAAGGTGAATGACAGCGTCGTTTACCCGGCGCACGGCGTCGGCCGGATCGTCAGCATTGAAAAGCAGATCATCGCCGGCATCACGAACGAGTTGTTCGTGCTCGATTTCGAGCAAGAGAAACTAAAGCTCAAAGTGCCGACCGCCAAGGCGATCTCGTCCGGCATGCGGGCGCTTTCCGATGAGGCGCAGGTCAAGAAGGCGATCGATCTCCTCAAGGGACGGGCGCGCATCAAGCGCACGATGTGGAGCCGTCGGGCGCAGGAGTATGAAGCGAAGATCAATTCCGGCGACATCATGTCGGTGGCGGAAGTCGTTCGCGACCTTTATCGCGCGACCGATCAGCCGGAACAAAGCTACTCAGAGCGCCAGCTTTTCGAAGCGGCGCTGGACCGCCTCGCACGCGAGGTCGCGGCCGTCAGGAAGTGCGACCTTGCAAAGGCCCTTGGCGATCTCGACGCCTCGCTGCAGCAGAAAAAGGCGGCCTAGATCTTCGGGCGTTTATTCTGAAACGCCCGAAGATCTCGATTTTTGCGGTCGCGCCGGATTTGCGAAAAACCGGTGATTCCACTTTTTCGCCCGGCGCTCTAGGACGCGATCCGGCGCATCTGAAGTTCGTGGCGAATCTCGATCGACGGACCGTTGATGGGCAGAACGATTCCGCGAACTTCGACAAGCGCTCTGTTGAATGACTCCACCGCTGGCTCGCCCCGCCAGCGGCGGAAATCCCTTCTGGCGACGGTCGCGGTGAAATCGGTCCGGAAATCATCGCCGAAATTGAAATAGACCCGGCCGTTGCGGTCATCCGCCCTTTGAATTTCTCCCCTGTAGATGTGATAGCCGCGCGACCATGGGGCGGCCCGCGCGTCGCGCACGCTCCAGTGCTGCTGCGACCAAAGCCCGAGCGCTGCGTCGCGCGCTGATCGTTCAGCGGCGTAACATCGATCGATGAAGTCAAAGTCGCGGCCTTCCGGCGCGACGCGCGCGGCGCCTTCAGCGAGCAGTATTTCCTGTAACGTTGTTTCGCAGCCCTCGTTGGTGCGCCAGCGAATGGGGCCGGTGATGCGCCCCCAGCGATCTGTCGGCGTGTTCTCCGTTTGTATGAGGACGCCGCTTCTTACAGCCTTCGCCAGAACCGCGGCGGCGAACTCGGCGCCGGGCTCGCGCTCGCCGCGAAGCGACGCCGTTGACGGGGAAAGAATTTCGGTGAGCGCGTAGTCGCGATCGCCGATCGTCACGGTTTTTCCGTCAAACAGGGTCCGTGGCGCAGCCGCGACGGCGGCGGCGCCTGCGAGGAACCGGCGTCTGTCCGGATTGGCGATCACTGAATTGCAGCAACCCTGACTTTGGCGGCGGCGCTCAATCCCTTCGCATCAACAACCGCGATATCGAAAAAGCCGGTCGACGCCGGTCGCCAGATCGCGCGGCCGGCTTCGGCGTCCTGCCGGATTTCCTCGCCGTCGACATACCAGCGATAGGCGCCGGCGCCGCCGCTCGCAGCAAACACGACGCCGTCGCCGCCGAACGATCCGGCGTAAATCTCGGACCCCGGAACCGGATAAAGAATGGTCGGCGGCGACGCCGCCGAGGGCGGCGCAAGGCGGACGAGGCCCGGCGAATAGGTGTCATCAGGCGGGTCGACCGGACGCAGGCTGCGGCCGTCCGTCATCGCATCGAAGAGCGCAAAGAGCAGCGGCGCGGCCGCCTTCCGTCCGGTCTCACCAGGACGCGGCGCCCCGTCAGCGCGTCCAACCCAGACGACGATCGTCAGACCGTCGGCGTGTCCCGCCGACCAGGCGTCCCGATAGCCGTAGGATGTTCCTGTCTTGTAGGCGATGACCGGCGCCGATGCCGAAAGAGCCGCCGGCGCGCGGCCGGCGAGCGCGGGAGCGCCGCGCAGTATGGCGTTAATGCGTTCCGCGGTTTCGGGCTCGAACAACTGCACCCCTTCACTGGGCGGCTCATCCGTCATGAGCCAGTTGAGCGCACGAACGCGCCCGCCATTCGCCAGGCCGTCATACAAGATCGCAACATCCCGCATGGCGACCCCCGCGCCGCCGAGCGCAAGCGCAAGGCTCGGCGCCGAATTCGCCCGCTTGCGCTGAAAAATGCGCGCGCCCGCGTTTCGCAGAATGGCTGCGAAGCGCTCGACGCCGACTTTTTCAAGCGTCGCCACCGCCGGCACGTTCAACGAATGCTGCAAGGCGTCTTTCACGCGAACCTCGCCGCGAAACGTGCGATCGAAATTTTCGGGGCGATAGCCGCCGAAACCGCGCGGCATGTCGTCAATGACCGTGTCCGGGCCGATAACGCCGTCTTCAAACGCGAGTGCGTAAATGAACGGCTTCAGAAGGGAACCCGGCGACCGGATGCGATTGGTGAGGTCGATCCACCCGCCGCTGACATGAAGGCCGGACGAGCCGACGCTCGCCAGCACATCGCCCGTCTTGCTGTCGACGACGATGGCCGCAGCCGTTGCGCCGTCTTGCGCACGGGCCGCATATTCCGCAACAAGGCGCTCGGCCGTCTGCTGCTTCGCAATGTCAATTGTCGAGCGGATGACGGATTGGCCGCCGGTCCGCGCGCGGGCGAGCTCCGCCGCCGCATGATAGGCGAAACGCGGAAAGATCTTTCGCTGGCCGATGACAGGCGCGTTGCTGGATTCAGCGGCGATTTCCGGATCAAGCATGCCGGCGCCGGCGAGCTTATCCAGAACCAGGTTGCGCGCCGCTCTTGCAGCCGCCTGACGGCGATCTGGCCGTCGCGCTTCCGGCGCTTGCGGCAGTGCGATCAGCATCGCCCGCTCTGCGGGCGTAAGCCGCTCGGGTTCACGCCCGTAATAAATGAGGCTGGCGGCGCGAACGCCCTCGAGATTGCCGCCATAGGGCGCAAGCGTCAGGTAAAGTTCAAGGATTTGCCGCTTGGAGAGCCGGCGTTCCAGCTGCGCCGCGCGAACCATCTCGATCAGCTTGGAGCCGAGATTGCGGCGCCGCGGTTCGAGAAGGCGAGCCGTCTGCATGGTGATTGTCGATGCGCCGGAAACGATGCGCCCCGATCTCGCCGCGCCAAGACCTGCGCGCGCGACGGCGATCGGATCGACGCCCCAATGCGACCAGAACCGCTTGTCCTCGATAGCGACGAGTTCGCGGATAAAAACAGGATCGACGTCGTCCAGATCGGCGGAAAAGCGCCAGCGGCCCTCTTTGGTCGCAAAGGCGTGCAGCCAGTAGCCGTTCCGGTCCGCGACCAGAGCGCTTACTTCATTCGCGCGGCTGATCGGCGGCGGAAAGAGGGCGTCGAGCGCGGTTATCGCAGCCGCGAACGCCAGGAAAACGGCCGCGAACCGGCGCAAGCGCGCCCTGCCCTCCTCCGTCATCCGGAAAAAACGTCGAACGGCAAGGCGCGGCGCGACCATATTACTGCGCCGGCGCGATCTTGATCTTCGACACGTCGGTGCGCGCGAAGACGCCGGGCCGGTACATGTCCTCGATGACCGCGCCGGGGAAGACGTAGTCGCCCGGCGTCACGGCGCGCACGAGATAGGCGACCGTGAAGCTGTCCTTGTTGTCGTAAAGATCGATTGCGGCGACGAAGCGATCGTCCCGCGCTTCCGCGATCTTGGTCCAGGAGATCTTTCCAATCCACTTGTAGGGTCCCGAGGCGCCTTCCTGCGCCCCGTCTTCCGGATTGAGCACGGCTTCGATTTCAAAACCGGCGGGCAAAAGGTCCGCCAGCACCGCGGGGTGAAAACGATCGGCGCTCGCCTTGCCGCTAACGACGATGACGAGGCGGTCGTTCTGTTTGATCGACATGGGATCGAGCGTCTTGCCGTCGCGCGTTGCAAGGCGTTTTGTCAGCGTGAATCCTTGCGAGGCGGCGGGCGGCGAAACCGAGGGAGAGCCATAGACCGAGACTGTTGCGAAGAGCGGCCCCTTCCCCGCGTTGGCGAACGCGGCGCCCCTCTCCAGCGCCTCGCGCGTGAGCGCAAACCTCGGCGCTGGCGATTTCTCCGAAACCGGTTGTCCGTCGCGAGTCAATTCGACGGCCCCGGACGATTTCAGCATCGACTGCGCGGCAAGCAGCACGAAAGCCTTTTCCTGGGTCTGCATTCGCTCCGGATCTTTCATCAGCGCAACGAACTTCTCGGACATTTCGTTGACGCCTGGCGCATTCTGGACGTCAGCGAGTAGCGCGAGCACGCCCGCGGCGTCGCGAAGCGACGTTTGATAATAGTCGCCCGTGTTCTGGTAACCGACCGCCTGCATCGCCTTGCCGAACGCGCTGAGCGAGCGGGCGCGATCGCCGAGCATGGCGAGCGCGGCGCCGATATGCGCCTTGGCGAGCGGACTGTCGGTCTCATCGATCAGCGCATCGTGGAAATAGCGAAGATCGGAAAGATCGGCGCGGCCGGCGCGCGCGAGAACATAAAGCGCATAGGCGGCTGAACGGCGGCGGAGCTGCTCGGTCGTGTCGTTCGACCAAGACCCCTGATAGGCTTCCATCTGGTATCCGATATAGACCCAACGATCGACACGCGCGATCTGCGCAAGCGCGTCATAGGCCTTGCTGAGCGCTGCATCAGGCACGCCGTAACCTGCAGCCTTTGCTCGATAGAGAAAGTCCGTCACATAAGCGCCAAGCCAGGGCTGTGCGGATGAATCACCCTCGCGCCAGAGGCCGAAGGCGCCGTCCGGCCCCTGCCGGTTGAGCAATTGATTGACGGCTTCCTGCACACGCGGCCGAACCGAGAATTCAGGGCCCCGTCCCGCCTCTCCGCCGAGATCGTCGATATAGAGCAACGGCATCGACGTCGATGTCAGTTGTTCGGAACATCCATAAGGGTAGCGATAAAGGGAATCGACAAGCGGTCCCGGATCAACGCCCTTGAGACGCGAGAACGAAACATTCACCGACGTCGATCCTGGCGCGTAATTGGCGATAAGGGTCCGGTCCAGCGAAACGGTTTCGCCGGGAAGGAGCTGCCTCGTCGTCGTTTCGGTGACCGGGAAATAGGGCGTGCGCACCTCGATCGGATAGGTGCGGGAGACCTTGAACCCGGCGGGACCCGTGACGGTCATGTCGACGCCGCCGACGCCGACAGCGCCTGCGGTTATCGGGAAGAGCGCCGTCGCCTGTTCGGCTTTCGCCAGCGTTCTCGTCTCGGCCGCGCTTGTCGACACTGGTCCTTGTCCCGCCAGCGCAACGGCGTATTCGCCGGGGGCGCCGTCGACATTATCGATGAGCAGAGTCGCTTCCGCCTTGTCGGCAGGACCAAGGAAGCGCGGCAGCGACAACAGCGCCGGGACCGGATCGCGAACGGTGAGCGGCTGCGCCGCCGAGCCGAGCTTGTCCTTGCTCCACGCCACCGCCATCAGCCGAAGTTCGCCGTTG
>CALKYG010000200.1 GCA_938003575.1 uncultured Alphaproteobacteria bacterium | reverse complement strand
GAAGGAATTGGTGAGAAAACAGTCGATCGTTGCGTTGTCTACGCGCTCGCGCACGATCGGCAGATCGGCGAATTCCGGATCAATTTCCTCGATATGCGCGCTTTCGCAAAGGAACCGGTCGCGCATCATGATGAGCGAATAGATCGTCTCCTGCGCGCCGACGGCCCCGAGCGAGTGGCCGGTCAGCGACTTGGTCGACGAGAAGGGCGGGATGGCGCCTGCGAAAACCTCGCGCAGCGCAGCCGTTTCCTTCGAATCGCCGACCGGCGTCGACGTTCCGTGCGTATTCACGTAATCGACAGGCCGATTCACGGTCTTCAGCGCCTCGCGCATGCAGCGAACTGCGCCTTCGCCCGAAAGCTGCACCATGTCGTAGCCGTCAGAGTTGGCGCAATAGCCGACGATCTCGCCGTAGATCGTCGCGCCGCGCGCTTTCGCCCGCTCCAGTTCCTCAAGAACGACGACCCCAGCGCCGCCCGCAATGACGAAGCCGTCACGGTTCTTGTCATAGGCCCTGCTTGCCGTCGACGGCGTATCGTTAAAGGCGGTCGCCATCGCGCCCATTGCGTCAAAAAGATTCGCCATCGTCCAGTGCAGGTCCTCGCCGCCGCCCGCGAATATGACGTCCTGCTTGCCCCACATGATCTGCTCCGCCGCGGCGCCGATACAATGCACCGACGTCGCGCACGCGGAAGAGATTGAATAATTGACGCCGAGAATCTTGAACGGCACGGCCAGCGTCGCCGAATTGGTCGACGACATCGCCTTGGGCACGACCGTCGGCCCGATGCGTTTGGTCCCTTTGGTCTCGCGCGTTATATCCGCAGCCTCGACGATCGACGCCGTGGAAGGTCCGCCCGATCCCATGATGATGCCGGTCCTCGGATGCGATATCTCGTCCGGAGAAAGGCGCGAATCCGCAATCGCCTCCTGCATCGCAATGTAGTTCCATGCGGCGCCTTCGCCCATAAAACGCCGTGTTCGGCGATCAAGCGCCTCTTCGACATTGACCGGCGGTTTCGCATATACTTGGCACTTGAAGCCGCGCTCGGCGAATTCCGGCGCGAAGGTCACTCCGGATTTCGCCTCCTTCAGCGCGCGCGTCACTTCTGCGACATTGGCGCCGATTGAGGAAACGACTCCCATTCCGGTGATGACGACGCGACGCATAAGCCTCCGATCAGGATGGGCGGCCTCAAGCCGCCGCTTGCGCATTCAACTGTTCGGCGGAGAATAGTCCGACCCGAAGGTCATTTGCTTCATAAATTTTCCGGCCGTCAGC
>CALKYG010000199.1 GCA_938003575.1 uncultured Alphaproteobacteria bacterium | reverse complement strand
GCTGACGCGGAAGTTCGGCGAAAGCCCGAAGGCCGCGCCAAAGACGACGGCGACCCCTTCCGCATCAAGCAGGGCGGCCGCGAAATCCTCGTCGGTCGCAATCGTTCGCCCTTCCGGGGTCCTTTTTCCGATGACCCCGGCGCAGGACGGATAGACGTAAAAAGCGCCCTCGGGAACGCGGCAGGACAAGCCCGGCGCTTCGTTGATCATGGCAACGACGCGATCGCGGCGCGCCTTGAACGCCGCGTTTCGCTCCGCGAGGAACCCGTGGGCGCCGTTCAGCGCGGCGACCGCCGCCCACTGACTGATGGAGCACGGATTTGTTGTCGACTGCGACATGACTTTCGCCATCGCCGCGATAAGAGGCGCCGGGCCGCCCGCATAACCGATGCGCCAGCCGGTCATGGCATAGGATTTCGACGCTCCGTTCAACGTCAATGTGCGATCGAAAAGACGCGGCTCCACTTCTGCGATCGTCGCGAATTCTCGTCCATCATAGAGAATATGCTCATAGATATCGTCCGTCAGAATCATCACATCGGGATGCCTGAGCAACACATCCGCAATCGCTTTGAGCGATGCAGGGTCATAGACGGCGCCGGTCGGATTCGACGGCGAATTTAAAATCAGCCATTTGGTGCGCGGCGTGATCGCTTTATCAAGATCACCCGGCTGCAGAACAAACCCATCGGCCTGCCGCGTCTTCACGATGACCGGCGTTCCTCCCGCAAGTCGCACGATGTCCGGATAGGAGACCCAATAAGGCGCGGGAATGACCGCTTCGTCGCCGGCGTTCATGGTCGCCATGATCGCATTGTAGATGATCGCTTTTCCGCCCGGCGCGACCGAAATCTGTGCGGTTGTGTACGAGAGATTGTTGTCGCGTGCGAATTTTGCGGCGACCGCGGCCTTCAGTTCGGGAATCCCGTCAACCGCCGTGTATTTGGTCTCGCCGCGCCTGATCGCATCAATCGCGCCTTGCTTGACGTGGTCCGGGGTATCGAAGTCAGGCTCGCCTGCTGACAGGCCGATGACGTCGACGCCCCGCATCTTGAGATCGCGCGCGCGCTGCGTCATCACCAAGGTGGGAGAGGGGGCGATCCTGGCAAGCGCGGCGGATTCGCGGAAAGGGGTCATGGTTTCTGATTCATTCGAATGGCGATCGTTGACGGTGTGAGGTACTGGGATTCGCGGCGCGCCAGACGCGATCTTGTGGTCCGGGGTTGGCTGAAAACTCCAAAATCGCCGAACCAGTTGAACCATATCGCGGCAGCTACCACGGGTGTTGGGAGATAATGCATTGATTTGAAATGTATCTTTCAATCAAACGGTGTTTTGACCATCCGCTCAACCTAAAGTGGCGCTTTGCGTTCGGCCCGGCATGTGGTCTCATCGGTCGCCCCCGGAGCTGCCAGGGAGAATCGATGGTTTGGGGCTTGAAAACAGTTCTCGCCAATAAGCCGCCGAAACGGGCGGTCGACGAAAAGTTGACCTCGGCGGACAGGATCAAGATCAAGGTCGAGCGGCATGCGCTGCTGCTGCGGGGCGCGCCGACGGCGATCGCGATTTCGATCATCAACGCGTTGATCACGCTTGGCGTTGCGTGGGGGCATATTGATCCGGTGACGATCGGAGGCTGGGCGGCCTGCGTCATCCTTCTTGCGCTTTTCCGTCTTTCCGTCTGGATCCGTTATTCAAGAAAGCGGCCAGTCGCGCCGTCGCTGCTCAAGTTCACCCGAATTCATGTCATCTCGATGGCCGTCAATGGCGCGTTGTGGGGATTACTCGCGCCTATTTTCGCTGTGAACGGAATGATGTCGAACGCCTATCTGCCGTTCATCATCGCAGGCATGACCGCAGCGGCGATTGCGTCTGCGGGCGCATCCTGGCGATCGGTTCTGTCCTTCAATGTTCCCGCGCTGACCGCCGCCGCGATTTCTTACGGCATGTTCGCGGAGAGCGACGGATTGCTGATCGCCGCCGTGATCGTTCTTTACGGCGTCGCGACGGCCTATCTCGCCTGGACAACGCAGCAGATGATCGTGCGCTCGATCAGGTTGAGATCGCGCAACGAAAATCTTCTCGCTGCGTTGAAGAACCAGATCGATGCGGCGCATGAAGGAGAACAGCGCTATCGTGCGCTCGTGGAAGCTTCATCTGACGTTACGCTGATCTTTTCGCCTGAAGGCAAAATCATCTATGCGAGCCCTGCGGCGGAGGCGGCGTTCGGAGCGCCGCCCCAAAACCTGATCGGCTGCACGACGCAGCAGGTGGTGCATCCAGACGATTTCGATCAGTTCCGCGCAGTCGGCGGAAAGACATTGTCCAAAATCGGCGAGGTTATTCCGTTGCGCCATGTCTGCATGCGTGCGCCAGGCGGCGACTATGTGAACCTGTCGGGACGCCTTTCCAACATGCTATACGTGCCGGGCGTAGAAGGGTTCGTCTTCAGCGGCGGCAAGGTCGATGACGCCGCATGCCTGCATCTTCCGGCGGCGGAATAGCAATTTCAGGCGAAGTCCTCTTTCCGGAGCCAGAAGAGTTCGCCTTCGCTTTCCTCGGTGTCCGGCCAGAAAAAAGGCAGGGACCCGAACTCGCGCTCAAGAACTTCGCGCCCGGTTCCGAATTCGCACAGAATGCCGCCGCCCGGATTCAGGTGGGAAGGCGCCTCCCTGATGATGCGGCGGACAAGGTCGAACCCGTCCGCGCCGCCGGCGTGCGCCAGTTCAGGTTCAGCGCGATACTCCGCAGGAAACGCCGCAACGGCGTCAGCGGAGACATAGGGCGGGTTGGTGAGGATAAGGTCAAACTTCACCCCGCCAAACGGCTCGAATAAGTCTCCCCGGACCAGTTCAATGCGGTCCTTAAGACCGTAATCGGCGATATTGATTTCGGCGACGTCGAGCGCATCGCCGGATATGTCGCTCGCCCAGATGCGCGCCTCCGGATAGGCTAGCGCCGCCAGAACCGCGAGGCATCCGGATCCGGTGCAAAGATCGAGCACAGTGGCGACGTCTTCCCGCGGCGGAAGAAAATCCGCATCGGCGGCGAGGAGCTCGGCGATATAGGATCGGGGAACAATCACTCTTTCGTCGACGTAAAACGGCGCGCCCTGAATGTAGGCCTTGCTGACGATATAAGCAGCCGGCATGCGCGTTTCGATCCGCTTGGCGATCGCCTCCGCGAGGCGCTTGCATTCGCTGGCGGTGAGGCGCGCATCGAGCCAGGGATTGATGTCGTCAATCGGAAGCGACAGCGACTCAAGAACGATGAAAGCGGCTTCGTCGATCGCATTTGCAGCGCCGTGACCAAAGTGCAGTTTGGCGCGCGTGAATTCCGTCACGGCGTAGCGAAAATAATCACGAACAGTCTTGAGGTTCTCCGTCATCTCTTCCGACGTCCGCCCTTTGAACGTTTTACGCGTCCGCCTGCGCCGCCCTTTGACCGGCGTTTCGCTCCGCGATTGCGGCGCGGCTGACTTCCGGGCCTGAAATCAGGATCTTCAACGGGATCGGAAACCATTTCGAACGTAAGGCCCCCGCGCAGCGGCGCGGCTTCTGCAAGTTTCACCCGGACGGTTTGCCCGAGCCTGTAGGCGCCGCCGAGCTGAACGCCGATGAGCGCGTGTTTCTCCTCATAATACTCATATCGTTCCGGCCCCAGC
>CALKYG010000198.1 GCA_938003575.1 uncultured Alphaproteobacteria bacterium | reverse complement strand
TTTCCGCAATCGCTGTCTATCTGAGATCGTCTGAAATCCTGCGGCAAATTTACAGTTAATGCGCATAATACAACCTGACGGCGTAATATCGCCTCGGTTTCTCCCCTGTTTGGGGAGCGCGGGCGCCTCATGTCGGCGACGCCGGCCGCTTGAGGGCGTCGCCCATCGCAGCTAACAGGCGGCAGAAGTCGCCGGGCTAGGCCAACCCATGGCCAGGACGATGAAGATTGAGACGATGCCTCGCCATTCTGGAGCAGTTTGATGAAATTCGGTTTTTTCGCCGCCAGTCTTCTCGCGATCGCCGCAACCGCGTGCGGCCGCGGCGACGACCCTGCGCACAGTCGGCCGGCGGCGCCTGACACCGCAGCGCAGCCCGCAGCGTCGGAAGCGGCGGTCAAGACCGAAGCCCAAGCGACGCGCGATCCCTTCACCTACGCGAATTATGAGGATGTTCGCGTCACGGACCTCGCGCTCGACGTCGAAGTGCTCTTTGCAGAAAAGGCGATTGACGGGGAGGCCGTCCTCACATTCGAACGCGTTTCACCGGACGCCGCCATGCTTATCCTCGACACCAACGATCTTGACCTGAAATCGGTCGAAAGCGGTGACGGCGAAACCTGGTCGCCCGCAAAATACACGCTTGGGGCCGATGACGAAATTCTCGGTTCAAAACTCTCAATCGACATTCCGCCGGCCGCGTCAAAGGTCCGAATAACTTACAGGACTAGTCCGGGTGCTGAGGGCCTGCAGTGGCTTTCTCCCGAGCAGACTTCAGGCAAGCGGCATCCCTTCATGTATTCCCAGAACCAGGCAATCAACGCGCGGTCGATGGCCCCGGTGCAGGATACGCCGGCCGTGCGGATGACCTATTCCGCAAGAGTGCGAACGCCGGCGGAATTGCTCGCCGTCATGAGCGCCGAACAGGATCGGGGGCCGCGCGACGGCGAATATGAATTCACAATGCCTCAGCCGGTCCCCGCCTACCTCCTTGCAATTGCGGTCGGGGATATCGAGTTCCGCGCGATCAGCGATACGATCGGCGTCTATTCGGAGCCTGAAATCGTCGACGCCGCCGCGCGCGAATTCGCCGACACGCCGCAAATGGAAATCGCCAATTCAGCGCTCTACGGACCCTATCGCTGGGGCCGATACGATTTGCTCGTCCTTCCGCCCTCATTTCCCTTCGGCGGGATGGAAAATCCGCGCCTGTCCTTCATCACGCCGACGCTGATCGCCGGCGACAAGAGCCTTGTCGGCGTGGTTGCGCACGAGCTCGCACATTCGTGGTCCGGCAATCTCGTCACCAATGCGACCTGGTCCGACGCGTGGCTCAACGAAGGCGTAACCAATTATGTAGAGAACCGAGTCATGGAGGCGGTGTTCGGCAAGGACCGCGCCGTTATGGAACAGGCGCTGTCCCTGGACGATTTGAAGACTGAAATCGCAGGTCTCGATCGCTCCGATCTTTCCCGCCTGCGCCTGCCCTCGGATCTCGGTCATCCGGACGAAGCTTTCTCTGATGTCGCTTACGTCAAGGGACAATTCTTCCTTCACTTCCTGGAGCAACGATACGGGCGAAGCGCCTTCGATGCATTCCTGAAATCCTGGTTCGACAGCCATGCCTTCAAAGCGGCGACGACTGACGATTTCCGCAGCTTCCTTCTTGAGAAGCTTGTCGCACGCAATCCGGATGCGGCGACCATCGAAGAGATCGATGAGTGGCTGAATGCGGAAGGATTGCCGCAAACGCTCGTTGCGCCGGTTTCGGCTGCTTTCGACAAAGTCGAGGAACAGCAGGCGGAATGGATGTCCGGCGCCGCGCCGGCGACGACAATTGCAGCGGACGGGTGGACGACCCAGGAATGGCTGCACTTCATAAACGGCCTTCCGGATGATCTTGACGGGCCGAGAATGGCGGACCTCGACGCCGCGTTCCAACTGACGCACAGCGGCAATGCTGAAATCGCGTTCGCCTGGTATATGAAGGCGGTGAAATCACGTTACGCCCCGGCGACGCCGGCGATCGAGGCGTTTCTGGGGCGCGTCGGGCGCGGAAAATTCATCTATCCGCTTTACGACGCATTGGCGAATAACGGCGAGCGCGCCTTGGCTGAACGGACATTTGAGAGTTCACGGGCGCTCTATCACCCTATTGCGCAAAGACGCGTCGAAGAGGTGCTCCAGGCGCAAAACTGATCACCCGCCTTTCGCTTCTTCCTGCGCGATCCACTGCTCGACATGTTCGCGCAAGGCGCCGAGAGGAACAGCGCCGTTTTCAAGGACGCGGTCGTGGAAACTCTGAACGTCGAAGCGCGCGCCCAATCGCTCCACGGCTTCAGCGCGCAGCGCTGCGATTTCGAGACCGCCCGTATCATAGGCCGTCAATTGGCCCGGAATGACGGCGATGCGATCGAGCGCCGCTTCGGCGGTTTTTTCGTCAAATCGCCCAGATTCGATCAGAAACGCCGCCGCCTGTTCATTTGTCCATCCGTATATGTGAAGGCCCGGATCGACCACCATCCCGCGCGCCGGCCAGGCTCTTCGTGAAATGGCGCCGTATCCGCTCTCATAAAGGCCGGCTTCCTCGGCAAGTCCTTCCGCGTAACGCGCCCAGCCCTCGATATAAGCCGTTGATCCGAGAAGTCGCATGATCGGGTGCAGCCCGCCGATCGCAGAAGCGGCCGCAATCTGTAAATGGTGACCCGGCCAGCCCTCATGCACCAGTACGATCTCTGCTTCGCCTTTCGTCTGCGTCCGCCAGTCGTCAGTATTGATCCGGTATGACGCTGCGCCTTCGGCGGCTGGCCTGGGCTCGTAATGCGACGGCTGTCCTGTGCCCTTCAGGAAGTCGGGGTGGGGTTCGACGACAAGATCCTGTGCAGGCAGCTTTGAAAAGAACGGAGCGACCTTTTCGCGCGCGACCGGCGCAAGCGCGCGCGTGAAGTCTATCAGGTCCTGTTCGCTCCTGAACCGGTTTGCAGGATCGTCTTTTGTCGCCTGAAGGATTGCTCCGAAATCGGTCAGCCCAAACATCGCCTCGCCGCGCTGAACGACGTCCTCCCTGTTCGCTGCGACTGCCCTTTGTCCGCGCTCAAAGGTCGCTTTCGCGCCGATCGGCGCGGTGTGATAGGCGCGCAGCATCGCTTCGTAACATTGCTCCCCATTCGGGATGGCGCTTATTGAAAGCGCGTCGCGCGCCCTCGGCATATATTCATCGCGGAGGAAGTCGCGGAATGAGGCGACCGCGGGCGCAATATCGTCCGCCGCAAGCGTCTTGATCGCATCGCGAAACGCCTCATCGTCTTCCGCTTTCGACGCGAAGGAAAGAAACGGCGACTCTTCGGGCGGCGCGTCCGCAATAGCGTCAAGCTGTGCGACGACGCGGGCGACGACCCGCTTTGGAACGGAGTATCCGGCCGCCAGTCCAGCCTCAAGATTCGCCCGCTCCTGGTCGAGAAAAGCCGGCAACCGCCGCCAACGGGCCAGCGCCATCGCGCGCTCGACCGGCGTCGCGACCGGTTGCGCGTCAGCGACTTGCGGAAACGCGCTCTGCCAACCGAACATGTGATTCACGGACCACAGGTTGGATCGACAGACGCGCTGCTCTCGGGAGGATTGAAACGCCTCCTTCAAGGTCTCGTACAACACCTGGTCCGCGCGCGCGGAGAGAGCCGTGACATCAACTGAGGAAAGCCGCGCGGCTAGCTGGTCCTCGGTGCGTTGAAAGCGCGCGAGCGCCGCAGGCGAATTGTCCTCCATCGCCGCGAGGTCTTCCCGGACCACGTCGCCGGCGCCCGCATAGACAACGGCGAAAGGCTGGATGCGGAGCATCGCGTCAAGATAGGAGTCAGCGATCTCGCTGAGTTCAGCAGCATGATCTTTTTGCTGCGGCGCAGGCGCGCTTTGTCCGCATCCTGCCGACGTGATCAGCGCCGTCACGCCGAGAATCCAGTTCCTCATCTTCTCCTCACGAGCGTAGTGAAAACGGCGTGAAATCAGTGTCCTTGTCAAAGACATCAACACCCTCGGCGCGCTTGAGAAAGCCGACGATTCGATAGGTCACGGGCGTTAATGCGGCCTCCCAAGCGACTTTCAGGAAATAGTTGGTCGTCATCACCGTCATCAGCAACTCTACGGACCACACGCCCGCGAAAGCGAGAGGATAAAAGACGAGCGTGTCGACCCCCTGACCCGCCGCAGTCGATCCGATCGTCCGCCGCCACAGATGCTTGCCGCCGGATGCGACTTTCATCTTCGCCATGACGAATGAGTTGGTGATTTCTCCCGCCCATATCGCAAAACACGACGCCGCGACGATGCGCGGAGCCTGCCCGAAATTGAGCGCGAACGCGTCCTGTTTGGAAATGCCGCCGACATCGACATTCCAGTCCGGCGCCGGCGGTATCCAGGTGATGAAAGCCGCCATGGCGGCCGAGAACGCGGCTGCGGCAAATCCCGCCCAGATCACGCGGCGCGCGCGGGCGTAGCCGTAAACCTCCGTCAGCACGTCGCCGGCCACGTAGGACAGCGGGAAAAACAAAATGCCCGCTCCGAATGAAAATCCGGCAATGCTTGCGACCTTGCCTGCGCCGATGATGTTCGAGCAGACAATGACGACACAGGTCGCCGCCATAAGGAAATCATAAAACCGGAACCGGTGCGCGGCGAGCGCCGAAGCCTTCTCGATCTTTTCAACGCTCATTCAGCGGCGGCCCTTTCCCATCCCGTCCATCCGGGCCCGCGAACAACCCGCCCGGCCTTGGCGCCGGTATGCTGTCCATTTACAATCGTGGGCACGCCGTTGACGAAGACGTCCTTCACGCCCGTCGAGAGCTGATGCGGCTCCTTGAATGTCGCATGATCCTGAATGGCGGCGGGATCAAATACGACGATGTCGGCGTAAAAGCCTTCAGCCAGTCTGCCCCGATCGCGAAGCTTGAGATTGGCGGCGGGCAGAGACGTCATTTTGCGAATGGCGTCTTCTAGCGTAATCGCTTTTTCCTCGCGGACATATTTAGCGAACACGCGCGCGAAATTGCCATAGGCGCGCGGATGCGTGCTCTGGTTGAGAAAGACGCCTTCGGGCGCCATCGAGCCGCCGTCGGAGCCGAAGCTCATATAGGGAAGCTTGATCTTCTTGGTGATGTTTTCTTCCGACATGACGAAATAGACGACCTGGACGCGGCTGTCGTCTTCAATGACGAGATCGATCGCCGTTTCCTCCGGCGGCGAGCCGCGCTCGCGCGCAACCTCGCCAAGGGTCATGCCCTGGTATTTGCGCAGCGCGGGATTGCGGAAGCCGACAAGCAGGACGCCGTCGGGCCCGCCGGCATGTTCTAGCCGGTTTTCGAAATCGGCGCCCGGATTGCGCATTTCTTCGGCGACCCGTGCGCGCGTTGCGGGATCTTTCAGGCGCGCCACCCACGCGTCGTGGCCGCCTTCCTGCACCCAGAGCGGCATGGCGGCGTCGAGACCGGTCGAACTTGCGGCGTAAGCGTACATGTCTGTGGTGACGGCGGCGCCTTCGGCGCGCGCCGCATCGATCTTCGCGATCGCCTGATCGAGTTTTTCCCAGTTCGGGCGGCCGCTCGCCTTGAAGTGATAAATTTCAACCGGCGCGCCCGTCGCCTTTGCGATGCCGATGATTTCATCGACGGCTTC
>CALKYG010000197.1 GCA_938003575.1 uncultured Alphaproteobacteria bacterium | reverse complement strand
TGAACGTCGCTGATCCTTCATCGCGTCGCGCCGAGGCGAGCGCGACCTGCGCGTCGAGATATTCCTGCTCGGCGTCGAGCACGTCGAGCGTCGTTCGCGAGCCGACTTCCTCCTCGCGCCGAACCCCGCCCAGAGCGAGTTCATTGGCGGCGACCGCCTTGGTCGCCGAAATGATTTTGGTCTTCGCCGCTTGCAGGCGGAGCCATGCCGCGTTCACCGCGGCGTCGACGTGACGCTCGGCTGCGACCACGCGATTTTCATCGGCGTCATGAGCGGCGCGCGCCTCTCTCGTGCGCGACAGGTTCAATCCCCCGAGAAAAATCGGCGCGGTGACCCGTAGCCCGTAGGCAAATTGCTCATCCTTGTTGATAAAGGACGACGGTTCCTCCGCATAACGATAGCCGGCGGTCGCGGAGACGGTCGGCGAGAACTGGCCTTTCGCAACAGCAAGGGCGCGCCGCGACGCCTCCTCGCGCATTTGCGCCTCGATCAGCGCCGGCGCGAATTCCCGGGCGAGCGCCTTCGCCGCTTCGGCGTCAGCGGGGGTCTCGGGCAGCGCCGGATTGGAATCGAGGGTTTCAGGATATCGGCCGACGATTTCGGCGAAGCGGTCGCGGCTGACCGCAAGCGCGGTCTCGGCGTCCGTCAATTGCGCACGCGCGAGGGCGAGGCGCGCGTCGGTCTGGGCGACGTCGGTCTTCGTAGCCTCGCCGACATCGAAGAGCGCCGTCGCCTCGTCGAACTCCCTCGCCAGAACTTCGAGATTGGCTTTGGTCGCCTTCAGAACCTGCGTGTCCCGCACGACGTCGAAATAAGCCTCCGCAGCCTGAACCAGCGTATCCTGTTCGACGGAAACCATCCTCGCGTGGCCGGCTTTGCGGCGGGCCTTGGCCTCCCTGATCGCATTGAGATTGCGAAGGCCGGCGAAGATCACCTGCTCGCCCTCGACGGCGGCCGACCGGGTTTCGAGATTGAAACTGCGGCTCGCGCTCCCGCCCGCCCCGCCGCCGATGACGGCGGCGTTGACGGTCTGATCGATATCGGCCTTTGCGTAATCGGCGCGCGCGGTGATCTGCGGGAGCCCCGCGGCGCGCGCCTGCGCGACGCCTTCGCTGACGGCGCGATATTGCGCGCGCTCCGCGGCGATGAGCGGATTGGTGCGCCAGGCAAGCGAGAGCGTCTCGTCAAGCGTTTGCGCTGATGCGGCGCTGGCGCCAACCACGACAATCGCCAGTCCTGCGAGCGCCGCGCGGGAATACGTCGCCCACGCGCGGTCAGGCTGAATCATCGCTTTTAACATCTTGCTCCTCACTCGGCGGGCGCGTTCTGATTCAGTCGGCGGCGCGCGGCGCCCGCGGCGTTCTTCAGCAACGCCAATGCGCGCTTTGCGCCGGCCTTCACGTCCTCGGGAACCATGAAAGCCGCCGGCACGACAAGCAGGGTAAGGATGGTCGAGGAGGCAAGGCCGCCGATAATGAGAAAGCCGAGAGAATTTCGCCACTCGGCGCCGTCGGAATTCGACAGCGCGACCGGGATCATGCCGAAGATCGCCGCGAACGCCGTCATCAGCACGGGCCGCAGCCGTTCGGGGCACGCCTTCAGGATCGCCTCGCGCGCATCCGCGCCCGCTTCGCGCAACTGGTTCGCGCGGTCTACGAGAAGAATGCCGTTCTTCATCACGATGCCCATCAGTGCGATAAGGCCGATCTGGGCGAAGAGCGACATTTCCTGGCCGCCAAAATAAAGCATGGCGAACGCGCCGGAGAACGACAGCGGCGCCGTCAGCATGATGACGACCGGCTGCACAAAAGAATTGAACTGGCTCGCGAGCACGATGTAGAGCGCGATCATGGCGAGGCCGAAGGCGAAGACGATCGCCGAAATCGATTCGGCCATGCGCCGGGCGGACCCTTCATAACTGATCTGAAAACCCTCCGGCGGCGGATCGTCGGCGATGATCTTGGCGAGCGCTTCGGTCGCGGTTCCAAGCGCGACGCCGGAGGCGGTGTTGGCGAGCAGCGAAATCTTGCGCGCCCGGTCCTGACGGTCGATCTGCGCCGGCCCCGTCGCGAATTTGAGATCGGCGACGCTGGCGAGGTCGATCAGCCGCCCCGATTCTGATCGCACCTGAACGAGCTGGAGCTGATCGCGGTTCTGGCGCTGGCTTTCCTCAAGCCGCACGCGCACGTCATACCGCCGCCCGCCGTCCTCGAAAGTGCCGGCGTCGACGCCGCCGATGACGGTGCGCGCCGTCGTCGCCAGCGTTCGCGCCGAGACGTCAAGATCGCCGGCGCGAAGTCGGTTGAAGTCGATGAGAAGCTCCGGCCGTCCCTCCTGGAAGGTGCTGCGCACGTCGGCGAACTGACCGGTCGCTTCCATCTTCGCCATGACGCGCTTCACATAGGCGTCGATCTCGGGGATCGAATCGCCGCGCACGACGAGTTCGATATCGGCGGTCGAGAGCCCGCCGCCGGACACCCATGACACTTCGGAGACGGCGATTTCGTTCGCGCCGGGAACCGCCGCCCTGATCGCGTCGCGCGCGCGGTCCATCACCTCGAACTGGCTGACCTTGCGCTGCTGCTTGGGCGTGATCGACGCGTAAAGATCGATGATGTTCGCCTTGCCCTGACTGCCGGCGCCGGCGGTGAGGAAAATATCGTCGACATGTTCGACCTCGCGGAGGGCGACAGTAATCTTGTCGATCGCGGCGCGCGCCTCGGCGACGCCGGCGCCCTCGGGGAGTTCGACAAGCCCCAGAAATTCGCTGCGGTCGGCTTTTGACGTGAAACCGCTCGGCACGCGCGACGCGAAGAAGCCGCCGACGAAAAGCGAGCCGACGGCGAGCGCGAGCGCCAGATAGCGCCAGCGGACGACGGCGCCGACGACGCCCCCGTAAAAGCGATCGAGCCGTTTGTGGAAGCGCTCGATCGGGCGCAGCAGCGGCGGATGCGATTCGGGCTTCAGGAAGCGTGACGCGAGCATCGGCGTCAGCGTCAGCGCGACCAGCAGCGACACCGACACCGCGAAGACGATAGCGAGCCCGTATTGCAGGAAGAAGCGCCCGACAATGCCTTCCATGAAGGCGATCGGCACGAAGACCGCGAGCGTCGCGAAGGTTCCCGCCAGCACCGCGAGCGCCACGCGGGCCGTGCCGTCGCGGGCGGCCTCCTCGCCGGGAACGCCTGCGTCAATGTCGCGCTGAACGCTCTCGACGACGACGATGGCGTCGTCGACGAGAAGGCCGATCGTCACCGTCAGCGCGAGGAGCGTCAGCATGTTGATGGTGAAGTCGAAGACCTCGAAGGCGAAGAACGCCGAAACGAGCGATGTCGGGATCGCGATCGCGACCATCAGCGTCGCGCGCCAGCTCAGCAGGAAAAAGAACGTGACGATGACGACGAGAACGATGGCGATTTCAAGCTCATGCGTGACGTCGTCGATCGAGGATTCGATGAAGCGGCTGATGTCTCGGGCGACGGTCATTTCATAGCCCGCAGGGGCCGATTGCTTCAGCCGCTCGATCTCGGCGTGGACGGCGCGCGAGACCTCAAGCGTGTTGCGCCCCGACTGCTTGCGGATGTCGAGCGAAACGCCCGGCCGGCCATTGAAGGAGGCATAGGTGCGCTCGTCCTCGAGACCGTTTTCGACCCGCGCCACGTCGCCGATGCGCGTCGGCGCGGCGCCGTCGCGAAAGGCGACGACGAGGTCGGCGAACTCGGCCGGGGTTTTCGCTTCCGAGACCGTCTTCGCGCCGAATTCCCGTGCGCCGCCGCCGACTTCGAGCCGCCCGCCGGGAACTTCCGCGTGCTCCGACCGGACCGCGCGGACGACATCGTCGGCGGTGACGCCGAAGGCGCGAAGTTTGTTCGCGTCGAGCCAGATCCTGATTTCGCGCTTGCGCCCGCCGACGATCGAAATCGATCCGACGCCGGGAAGACGCTGCACGGCTTCCTTCACCACTTCGTCGGCGTAAGTCGTGATCTCACCGATCGCCGCGTCCGCCGAGATCATCACCGACAGGATCGGCGCCGCATCCGGATCGACCTTTTCGATGACCGGCGGGTCGACGTCTTCGGGGAGATCGCGCAGCGCGATGTTGACCTTGTCGCGGACGTCCTGCGCCTTGACGTCGACATTCTCTTCAAGCTCGAATTCGACGAAGACGAGCGACTGGCCGTCGGCGCTCGTCGAGCGCAACTGCTTGATGCCGGAAATCGTGTTGACGCTTTCCTCGATGACGTCGGAGACTTCCGTCTCCATCGTATCGGGGCTTGCGCCTTCAAGCGTCGTCGTCACTGAAACGTAAGGAAACTCGACATCCGGGAAGAGATCGACGCCGAGCCTGCCGATGGAAATCCAGCCGAGCACGACCAGCGCGCCGATGATCATCACCGCGAAGACGGGCCGCTTGATCGAAAGATTGACGAGCCACATCAGGCGGCCTCGATCACGATGCGGTCGCCGTCGTCAACCGGCACGCCATTCGGGACGATGAGGTCGTCTGTGGCGACGATCCCTTCCAGAATTGCGATCTCGGGGCCCCCGTCGTCGTCGATGACGACACGGGACTTTTGCGCGACATCGCCTTTCCGGACGAGGACAAACGGCCCCTCCGCGTCCTGCAACACCACGCGCCGCGGCGCCATATAGGCCGTTCTTTCCTCCGTCAGGATTTCGGCGCGGGCGAACTGGCCGGACTTCAAGGCGTAGTCCGAATTGTCGATCGGCAGGCGCAGCTCGACCGTCCGCGTCGCGACGTCGAGCATGTCATTGAGAACGAGCACATAGGATTCACGCGGCTCAGGCTGCGATTCCAAATAAACAAGCGCCTTCTGCTTCAGCCGCAACGATTTCAGATGCTGTTCCGGCGCG
>CALKYG010000196.1 GCA_938003575.1 uncultured Alphaproteobacteria bacterium | reverse complement strand
GCACGCTCATTTGGGCGTTAGACCCAGCCGAAATAAAGCGAAACTTGCTGAGTTAATTATAAGCAGAGCTAAAACCGCGACGAGAAAGTCGCGGATTTCGCCCTTTTTAAGTGATTGCTGCGACATCACAAATTCGTGTAAGTTTTTCTGAAGACAGGCTTCTCGGCAATGAATATTGTCGAATGCGTAAGACTAGGATTTACGGTGCGATATGAAAGCTCTTCCACCACTAAACGCATTGAAAGTCTTTGAAGCGGCGGCGAGACACTTAAGTTTCACTAAAGCGGCAGATGAGCTTCATGTCACGCCCGGCGCCGTCAGCCAACAGATCAAGGCACTTGAAGATTATATTGGCGGCCGGCTTTTCAGGCGAACCAAGCGGGCGCTTTTGCTGACAGATGCCGCCCAAGCGAGCCTGCCGATTCTGCGCGAGGCATTTGACAAGCTTGAAGAGGCGTCACGCATTCTGACGGCGCGGGGGGATTCAAAGCGACTTACTGTTTCGGTCGCCCCCTCTCTCGCTGCGAAATGGCTGGTGCCGCGCCTCGACCGTTTTCACGAGCGCATGCCGGATATCGAAGTCTGGATTTCAGCCGACATGGAGGTCGTCGATTTTGCGGTCGACGACATCGATCTTGCCATCCGTTACGGCGGCGGCCGCTACCCGGGCCTCGAGACCGAGCTCTTGATGGAAGAATCGATTCTGCCTGTTTGCAGCCCGCGCCTGCTTCAGGGCCCGAATCCATTGAGGTCGCCGCAGGATCTTGCTTATCACCCCCTCCTGCATGACGGCAGTCCCGATCAAGACGATATGGCGAGCACCAATTGGGCGATGTGGCTGAAGGCGGCCGGCGTCGAAGATGTCGACGGTAAGCGCGGCGCGAAGTTCAACCAGTCGAGCCTGGTCATTGAGGCCGCTGTTGCGGGCAAGGGCGTGGCGCTCGCGAAGTCAGCGATCGCGCTCGCTGACCTTGAAGCTGGGAGGCTGGTGGCTCCGTTCGACCTGACGACGCCGTCGAACTTTTCCTATTATCTTGTCCATCCGGCATCAAAATCGCGCAATGCCGCCGTCAAGGCGTTCAAGAGATGGCTGCATGAAGAAGCAGCGTCGACAGGAGCCGCGGCGAGCACGACCGCCAGGATAGCGGCGCAATAATCGCGGTGACAATGGCGCCGCCCGCGCGGCTTGGGGGAGGAGGATCGCGCGGGCGGCTTGCTCAAGCAACCCGAGGGGGAGAAAGGGTTTACTCTTGCGGGACGACAAGTGGTGTCGGTCTCAGCCATTTCAACCGCGGTGAAATAACCGGCGCCGCAAAGGCGTGGTCACGATGCGCCCGCAGCGATCACACTTACGCGACGGCGACGTTTCGCTCCAGACCGAGCGCTTCAAGACAGGCGCAAACCGCCTCAAATACGAGAAGTGTCGATGCGTGCCTCTGAGGGTAATCGCGAATTGACGCCAGAGCGGCAAGTTCGCCCCAGCGCATTCCCTGCGGCGGGTCGCCGCCTTCTTTCAGCATCGCGCGCATGGCGTCGCGCAACTCGTAAAGCTCCGCCGCTGACGCGCCGACAATATTTCTCGCGACAATCGACGCCGACGCCTGTCCGAGTGCACAAGCCTTCGCCTCCAGGCCGAAATCGGCGACGGCGCCGTTCTTCAGGACAATATCGACCGAAACCTGCGATCCGCAGACGCGGCTCGTCTTTGTCGCGCTTGCATCCGGCTTTGACAGCCGCCGCGCGGGCGGTATCGCTGCTGCAGCGTCGAGTATGCGCTCGCTGTACAGATCGGAAAGCATACGTTCTTTTTATTGCTGGGCCACAAATCTGCAATAGCCGAATCGCCGCTAATTGAGGTCAAAGAGAAGGAATTCCGTCTCCGGCGCGATCGCCTTGAGTGACAACGTCTCCACTTCGGAGATTTTCGCACCATCACCTGCCTGCATGACAAGACCGCCAATTTCAAGCCCGCCCCTGGCGAGCTGCAGCCAGCCGTAACGGCCCGGCGCGAAGCTATGTTTAATGTCGGCATCGTCGTCGAGAATGCTTGCGTATATATCCGCAGACTGATTTATCGTGAGCGAGCCGTCTCGGCCGTCCTCCGAAGCGACGAGACGGAGATTTCCGCGCCGCTTTTCGCCGAACGACCTCTGTTCGTAACGCGGCCGATGATTCGCCTTGTCCGGCAGCATCCAGATCTGGAGCAAATGACAGGGCGATTCCCTCGAGGCGTTAAACTCGCTGTGCGTTACGCCTGACCCGGCGCACATATACTGGACGTCGCCGGGGCGGATGACGCCGCCGCCGCCCATCGAATCCTTATGCTCAAGCGCGCCTTCGAGAATATAGGTCACGATCTCCATGTCGCGATGCGAGTGTGGTGGAAAGCCGGCGCCAGGGGCAATCCGGTCTTCGTTGATCACACGAAGCGTGCGAAAACCCATATGATCGGGATGATGATAATTGGCGAACGAGAAAGAATAGCGCGCATCGAGCCAACCGTAATTGGCGCTGCCGCGATCAATCGCCTTCCTGATAAGGATCATGAGAGGTCTCCATTTCGGGGAATCTGGCCTTGGGCGGATATGGTGCGAGACATCGGAAATTACAGACCGGCGCCCTTCACAGCCGCGCGAGCCACAGGGGGCGCCGCCATTTGTTCGGTTGGGGCCATGCACGATGATGTCAATGCTTTCTGAACCTGATCCTGCGAAGTCCG
>CALKYG010000195.1 GCA_938003575.1 uncultured Alphaproteobacteria bacterium | reverse complement strand
GCCTATGTCTCGAATACGCCGATGTCGACGACATGGGCGTTTCTCGGCTTCATAGGCGGCCGTGAGCTTGCGCTGGCGACGATCGACAAGGTTCGCCCGCCAGGCGCCACGCTGAAAATCATCGGCATGGATGCCGGCAAGGCGATTGCCGGGCTCGTGATCTCGATCGGGCTCGCAGTAGGCCTGCCTCGTCTTGCGGAATACCTGCATACGAACGGGATATCCGGTTGACGCCTTATTCAGCCGCGCGTTTCAGCGTCTCGGCCGCGCCCGTGTCTCGTCCGGAAAGCTTGGCGTCGATTTCGGCGAGTCGCGTCTCGCGCTCGCGCCTTTGCTCGGCGGTGATGCCGACGCCGTCGGCAGCAAGACGGGCGATCGCAACATAATCAAGCTTGCCCGTGCCCAGCACCGGCACCTCCGCGACGGACACGATCTTTCTCGGAACGGCGATCTCCGGAACGCCGTGGTTCTGCGCCCAGCCCAGAAGCTGCGTGCGGTCCGGCGACTCCCTGTCGGTGACGAGCACGATCTGCTCGCCCTTTTTTTCGTCCGGAAGGATCGCTGCTGCATGCAGGTTGTCCGGCCACACGGCGGTCGCGCAGTTCTCGACGACGGCGAGCGAAACCATTTCGCCTCCAATCTTGGCGAAGCGTTTCATTCGTCCACGGATCGCCATGTAGCCCTCGTCGTCGAAGGCGACGATGTCGCCGGTGTCGTGCCACCCGTCCTCAGGCGGATTAACGACGCCGGGCGCGTCGGGCGTGATATAGCCCTGCATGATGTTGGGGCCTTTGACGAAGAGGCGCTGTCCGCCGGAAAGACCCTCGACGTTTTCAAGACGCGCGACGACGCCGGGGAGGAGCCTGCCGACCGTGCCCGCGCGAATGTCGCCCGGCTGGTTCGCCGCAAGGACCGGAGAGGCTTCGGTGACGCCGTAACCTTCGAGCACCTCAAAGCCGAAGCGTCGCTCGGCAGTCTGACGCGTTTCATCCTTGACGCGCTCCGCGCCGCAGACCGCAATGCGCAGGGACGACATGCCGCCATCCTCGCTCGCGCGCATATATTGCTGCAGAAACGTATCGGTGGCGAAGAGAACAGTTGAACCGGTCTCGAATATGCGCTGCGGGATTATCTTTGTTTGCAGCGGCGAGGGGTGCAACACGACCTTGAAGCCGTTGAGTAACGGCCAGAGCGTTCCAGCGGTGAGGCCGTAGCAGTGGAATGTCGGCAGCGGATTGAAGAAAATGTCCGAGGGCAGAATTTCAACGTGCTCTGCGATCTGATAAATGTTTGACAGAATATTCGAATGGCTGAGCGCAACGCCCTTGGGATCGCCCTCGGTGCCGGATGTGAAAAGGATAATGCCGAGACTGTCAGGATCGGGCGACGCCGAGAACAGGCGAGGCAAGAGCGGCCCGGCGACAGCGCGAATCTTGTCGACGGGCGAGAGCTCCTCTTTCATGTCTTCAAGATAGAGGAATTTGACGGCCCCTTTGAGCTCCTCGACAAGACTTTCAAGCTTGGCGATCTCAATGAATTTGTGAGCGGTGACGACCGTCTTCACTTCCGCCGCGCGCGCAGCGGCCTTGAGATTGCGGGCGCCTGACGTGAAATTGAACATAGCCGGCGTGCGCCCTTGCGAAAACGCGGCCATCAGCGCGATGACCGCGCCGGCGCCCGTCGGCAGCATGACGCCGACTTTCTCTCCGGGCCCGGTCGCCCGGGCGAGCGGGCCGCCGAGAGCGAAGCTTGCGCGGATGATGTCCTTGTACGTCAGTTCACGACCATCGCCGTCGACCAGCGCTACCGTGTCTGTCCCTTTTCTGTGAGATGCGGCGAGCAGAGCGTGAAAGATGGATTTTCGCGACCGGCGCTCAATGCGCCTCAAGGTCTCGTCCATGAAAGCCCCTTCCTGACTGATCGGCCCTTCCCCTCGGGCCCGCCGATTTCCGCCCTTGCGCTCGCCCCGCAAAGTCCACCGCGTCGTCGTCCGCCCCCTCTTCGATGGAGCCGCCGCCGCACGGTCTGTTGCGCGATATTACAAGACTGTCAGGCTCGGGCCAAGCGCGCCGGTCGCCGATCCGGGGCGTTCGCCTGTCACAAGAAAGCGCTCGCGAGCCCTTCAAGGTCCCGGAAGAACCTCTGCGTCGACGGCGCGCAAAATCTTGCCTCAAAGTTATCCCCCACCTCTCTGCAGGCCATACGCTCCATGTGACTGGAAAGGCCGCGGCCGAATGAAAGGAGGATATGCTTGGATCAGACAGCCTGTCTGCGCTCGCCACTTACGCGAATTCGAGACTTTGGAACCAGGCAGACAGGGATGCGACGATGCCCCTGCGATCTCGTATCTGGCTGTCAGCCGTCACGTGACTTATGCGGGAATTGCGGCAAGGAATTCGCGCATAACGCGAAATCCTCCCCGGGAGGGAATAACACTGCGGCGCCCTTGATTGACGCACGCGGAACAGATCGACGGTTAGCGGATCGACTTCCTCAGCGCTTCGGCGAGGTCCGTCTTCTCCCACGAGAAGCCGCCTTCCGCGTCCGGCGCGCGGCCGAAATGTCCGTAAGCGGCCGTGCGAGCGTAAATCGGCTTGTTGAGATCGAGATGGCGGCGGATGCCGGACGGCGTCAAGTCCATCGCCTCCCTCAGCGCACGTTCGAGCGCCGCTTCCTCGACGCGGCCCGTGCCGTGAAGATCGACATAGACGGACAGGGGCTCAGCGACGCCGATCGCGTAGGAAAGCTGGATGGTGCAACGATCGGCAAGGCCCGCCGCAACGACGTTTTTCGCGAGATAACGGGCGGCGTAAGCGGCGGAGCGGTCGACTTTCGTCGTGTCCTTTCCCGAAAACGCGCCGCCGCCATGCGGAGCAGCGCCGCCATAGGTGTCTACGATAATCTTGCGGCCGGTGAGGCCTGCGTCTCCATCCGGACCGCCGATGACGAATTTGCCGGTCGGATTGACGTGCCACTTGCAGGCGTCAGCGATCTTCAGATCGCCGAGCGCGTCGCGAATATAGGGCTCGACGACGCTGCGCACCTTTTTCGAATCCCAGCCGGCGTCGAGATGCTGGGTCGAAAGCACGATCGAGACCGCTTCCGCCGGTTTGCCGTTTTCGTAGCGTACGGTGACCTGACTCTTGGCGTCCGGGCCGAGCTTGCCGGCCTCGCCTTGATCGCTGTGCCGCGCGGCGGCGAGAAGTTCGAGGATCTTGTGGCTGTAATAGATCGGCGCCGGCATCAATGCCGGGGTCTCGCGGCAAGCGTAGCCGAACATGATGCCCTGATCGCCTGCGCCTTCCGCGTTGGCGTCCGCCGCCTTGTCGACGCCCTGCGCGATGTCCGCAGACTGGCCATGCAGAAGGACGTCGATGGCGGCCGTCTCCCAGTGAAAGCCGTCCTGCTCATAGCCGATCTCGCGGATCGCGGCCCGCGCCGCCTCGATGAAGCGGTCGGGCTTCACGTGCGTCGCATCGCGCATCAGCGTTTCCGGCACGCGCACCTCTCCGGCGATCACCACGCGGTTCGTCGTCGCAAGGGTCTCGCAGGCGCAGCGCACGTTCCAGGCGTTCATGCCTGTGGCCGCGGCCTCACGGTAGACGAGATCGACAATCTCGTCGGAAATCCGGTCGCAGACCTTGTCAGGATGGCCTTCGGATACGCTTTCGGACGTGAAAAGATAAGACTGGCGCGCCATAGACTGACCGGAACCTCATATAAGGAAAAGTTTATACGTTCGGCGGCTTCTAACCAAGCGCGCCGGCAATGTCCACAAAGATGGTCGATTTCAGATCTGCGCTTCGCCGTTCGACAGAGATTTTACAAGTTCGAGGACGCGCTTCCGGATCTTCGGATCCTTGATCGAAGCGAAATGCTTGCAGAGCTGCACCCCCTCCGGCGTATTCAAAAGCTCCATCATGGCCATGCCGTCGTCGGACCCCTGCTCCGCGAATCCGTAGGAGCGCCCTGTGCCGGCGTCGAAATCATCGAAGAAGAACTGAATCGGCACGCTGAGAACCCGGGAAATCTCGAAAACGCGGCTTGCCCCGATGCGGTTGACCCCTTTTTCGTATTTCTGGATTTGCTGGAAAGTCAGGCCGAGCGCCTCGGCGAGCTTATCTTGGCTCATGCCCAGCATGGTTCTTCTCAGCCTCACCCGGCCGCCGACATGAATGTCGATCGGGTGCGGCTTCTTCTCGTCAGCCATGTCGCCCTTCCCGCATTTCAGGCCCCCGTCAGCCCAACGGAGCGCAGCCGCCAAAATCTCCCCAGCCGCTTAACTATAGGCCATGCGGGATGGCGCGCAATGGTTGTGCGCCGCTTATCCGCTTGTCCCGCGGGGGAAAAATCCGAGAAGACCCCCGACGGCCATAACCAGCCAAAAGAGAAGGTCGCCGAACCTGGAATAGATCGTGCCGCCAAGCGCGCGCGGCAGCGGCGCATCGATGACGCCCGACTTGTAAAGGCCGATCCGCGCTTTTGTCCGCCCGAGGGCGTCGATCAATCCCGAGACTCCGGAATTCGCCGCCCGGGCCATTGGCAGGCCCGTCTCGATCGATCTGAGCCGCGCCTGGTCGAAATGCTGGCGCGGCCCCGAACTGTCGCCGAACCAGCTGTCGTTCGTCACCGTGGCGATCCATTCCGGGCGGTCTCCGCCGGGGTAGACGCGGCCTGGAAAGATAGCCTCGTAGCAGATGAGCGGCGCAAAAGCGGGCCCGCCGGCCCGGATTGTCATTGGTCCGGCGCCGGGCGTGAATCCGTCCTCGTAAGGCGCGAGCTGGGCGAGGCCAATCGCCCGCAGAAATCCCTGCATCGGCAAATATTCGCCAAAGGGCACGAGGTGATGCTTGTCGTAATGAGCGACCGGCGCGCGCCCTGTCGCCGTATCTGCGATCACCGAAATCGAGTTGTAATAGAGCGTCCCGCCGCCCGGGCCGGTTTCACGCCGAACAGCGCCCGCGATCAGTTCGGACTTCGCGGGAAGACGCCTCGAAAGCGCCTCAAGCCCCTCAACCGATTCATCGATCACGGGAACAGCGTTCTCGGGCCAAAGAATGAACAATGCGCCGTCGCCAGGCGCGGGGGCCGACGACAGATCGATATGCCGGTCGTAATTGCGCCGCCACAGATCGCCGTCAATCTTTTCGCGCTGGGGGATGTTCGGCTGTACGATGCGCACGAATACATCGTCATGCGCGCCCGGATTGACGAGCGAAAGCCGGGCATGCCCGACAGCGTAAATAGCGGCGACGGCGCCGATCATCGCCGCGCCGCCTTTGAGGGGGCCTTGGCGTCCGTCACGGACGAAGGCGACAGGCGTTGCGGCGACGACAAGCGCCAGAAAAGAAAGCCCGTATACACCCCACCAGGCGGCGGTCTGCGCGCCTGCGGCGGTTCCCGCGAGCGCTTGCCCCGGAAGGTTCCAGGGAAGTCCCGTCAAAATGTGTCCGCGGGCGTATTCCGCAAGCATGAAAAAGAAAACGAGCGTGAAGATTCGGCGCCAGCCGCCGACCCTAATCTTTGCCGCAGCGGACGTCGCCGCGCCGGTGAAGACCGCGAGAAACGCCGGCAGACCCGCTACGGCGATCGGCGCCATCCAGGCGAATTCATCGGCCTGAACGAGGAAGGAGAACGCGACCCAGTAAAGGCCGACCAGAAAATAACCGAACCCGAAAAACCAGCCGGCGGCGAAACCGGCGCGGGCTGGGCGCGCCGTCGCACGCGCGCCGTCGACAAGAAGGAGGAGCGTGCAAAATCCGACCGCGAGGAGGGGCAGCAGGTAAAACGGCGCCTGCGACAGCGCAGCTGCGATTCCTGCGGCGAACGACGCCGCCGAACGCCGCCACCCGCCCAGCGAAGAAACAGCGGCGATAGCGCCCGACAGTCCGGTCACACTTGCGCCTGCGGTTGCGGATCGAGCGGCGGCGTGCTGCGTATACGAACCTTTCGCACCTTTCGGGCGTCCGCTTCCAAGACTTCGAAATCATATCCGGACGGATGCGACAAGATTTCGCCCCGCTGAGGCACGCGCCCCGCGAGCGCGACGACGAGTCCGCCGATCGTATCCACCTCATCGCTTTCGCCCTCGAAAGTGATGCCCGTTGTCGCAGCGAATTCTCTGAATTCGACACGCCCGTCGCACTCCCAGCCGCCACCCTGCCTTGCGACGATTGTCGGCGCGATGTCGTCATCATGTTCATCATTGATGTCGCCGACGATTTCCTCGACGAGGTCCTCAATCGTCAACAAGCCGTCTGTGCCTCCGAACTCGTCAATGACGAGAGCCATGTGAACGCGGCTCGCCTGCATGCGCAAAAGGAGATCGATCACCCGCATCGACCGCGGCACGTAAAGGACGGTTCGGCGAATCTTCTTGAGGATCGGCTCATCGCCGTGCGGCGCGGACGCGGGATCAGCGATAAGTGCGACGACGTCTTTGACGTGAACCATGCCGACCGGGTCGTCGAGATCGCCCCGATACACGGGGAGGCGCGAATGGCCAGCTTCCGCGAACGCTCTGATCAGTTCCGAGAGCGGGGTTTCCATGTCGACGGCGACAATGTCGGCTCGCGGCGCCATCACGTCGCCGACGCGCTTCTCGTCAAAGGCGATTACGCGCTCAATCATTTCTCGGCGCGCGCGCGGCAGGCGCATTGCCGCTTCACGCGCATTCTCGTCAAGCGCTTCCGCGAACTCTCCGGTTGCGGAGGGCTTGACGAAAAGGCCTCTCAGCTTGTCGAAAAAGCCGCCCGATTCGCGATCGGCTCCCGCACCGCCAAGACCGTTCGAATTGTCGTCGGCGAGGCTCATATATCAAAATCCCCGCGCGCCATCTGCGCCATAGGGGTCAGCGATTTCAAGCCGGGCCAGTATTTTCGTCTCAAGGCTCTCCATCCGATTCGCGTCCTTGTCGTCCTCATGGTCGTACCCGGCGAGGTGAAGAAGGCCGTGCACTATAAGATGGGCGACGTGATCGCGAAAGGCGATGCCCTGCGCGTCGGCCTCTTTTGCAGAGGTTTCATAGGCGATCGCGATATCGCCGAGAAAACCCCGGCCCGGAGCGCCGGACGGAAACGACAGGACGTTCGTAGGTTTGTCTATCCTTCGAAAGCGCCTGTTAAGGTCCCGGAGGACTTCATCGTCGGCGAAAAGAAGCGCCGCTCCCTCCGATACCCGGGGTACGAACGCAGAGGCGGCGCGCCGGCATTGGCGTGCGAAGTCCTCGAGGCCGTCGAGCGCGCGGACCCAGCGATCGTCATCGATGATGATGTCGAAATTGGAAGAATTGTCGGTCATCGGCCCAAGACGGAATCAGCGTTTGCCCGCCGCATCCCTAGCGTCATAAGCGTCGATAATGCGCGCGACAAGCGGATGACGGACGACATCTGCGGCAGTGAAGCGGGAAATCGCCACCCCCTCAACGCCGTCAAGGAGCGAAAGCGCGTCCGCAAGTCCGGAAATTTCGCCGGCGGGCAGGTCGCTTTGAGAGGGGTCGCCAGTCAACGTCATATGAGCGCCCTCGCCGAGGCGTGTCAGGAACATTTTCGTTTGCGCGACTGTTGCATTCTGCGCCTCGTCGAGGATGACCGCGGCCCGTGCAAGCGTACGCCCGCGCATGAAAGCGAGCGGCGCGATTTCAAACTCCCCCGCCGCCATCCGCCGTTCGACATAATCCGCATGCAGCATGTCATGAAGCGCGTCGTAAAGCGGCCTCAAATACGGATCGACCTTTTCCTTCATGTCTCCAGGAAGAAAGCCGATACGCTCGCCCGCCTCAAGCGCGGGACGGGACAGAATGATCCGTTCGACCTTTCCGGAAAGGTAAAGGCTGACTGCATGCGCGACGGCGATATAGGTTTTGCCAGTTCCAGCGGGGCCGACGCCAAAATTGAGATCGGCGCGTGAAAGGGCCTCGATATAGGCGCGCTGCGCCGCCGTTCGCGGGCTGATGAAGCGCTTGGGCGTCTTGATCGAAACGCCTGGAGCCTCAACGGCGGCGTCAGACGCCGTGGAAAGTTTTGCTGCGGCGCGGACGTCGTCCGACGCGATCGGGTGCCCAGCTCGCACGCGATCGTATAGGCGCCTGAGAACCGCAGCGGTCTCGGCGCGGGCGGAAGCGGGCCCTGAAATGTTCAGGATGTTGCCGCGCGGATCGATCCTCACGCCGAATGCTTTTTCAATGATTTGCAGATGCGCGTCGTGCTCGCCTGAAAGGCTCGCGACATGGAGATTGTCGTCGAAAGTAAGCTGGTCGACGGCCGTGCGGCTTTGTGCTGGCGCTGGCGGTTGTTCAGACACTCGGCGTTTGTGCATCCCCTGCCTTCTGTCCGGCGGGGCGTCCTTGCTTCTGAGCGCCCAGCCATTCGCCGGCGAGCGCGTTCGGGGTTACCGCCGTCACGCGCGCCGGCGCAATCTTGCCGATCATGGATACTGGCGCATAGGCGTGAAGGCTTTGCAAATATGGGGTCTTCCCGATCAATTGTCCGGGCTGGCGGCCCTCTCGCTCAAACAATATTGGCGTCGTCTTCCCGACGAGGCCGGCGCAAAAGGCGTCGCGCTGCCTTTTTAGCAAGGCTTGGAGCGCTTCAAGACGACGATCCTTCTCATCCTCGCTCACTTGCTTGGCCATAACAGCGGCCGGCGTGCCGGGGCGACGCGAGTATTTGAACGAATAGGCCGATGCGTAGCCTACGGCGTGTGCTAAGTCCAAAGTATCTTGAAAATCCTCATTCGTTTCGCTAGGAAAACCAACAATAAAATCCCCGGAAAGCGCGATGTCAGGCCGCGCGCGGCGAACCCTTTCAACGAGATTGAGATATTCGGCGGCGGTATGGCCGCGATTCATCGCGGCGAGAATGCGGTCGGAGCCGGCCTGAACGGGAAGGTGCAGATAGGGCATCAGCTTTTTTTCTTCGCCGAGCGCGGCGATCAGCGTCTCGTTCATATCTCTCGGGTGAGAGGTGGTGAATCTGATCCGGGCGATCCCATCGATCTTCGCGATGGCCCGGCAAAGCTCTCCGAGCCCCCAGAGCCCGTCCGGTCGCGGGGCGACGCTGTAACCTGCGGCGGGCGCCGCCGACGCCCAGGCGTTAACGTTCTGGCCCAGCAGCGTGATTTCGCGGACGCCCTGCTCGGCAAGGCTGCGCGCCTCAGCGATAATTGCTTCGGCCGTACGGGAAATTTCGGCGCCTCTCGTGTAGGGGACAACGCAAAATGTGCAAAACTTGTCGCAGCCTTCCTGCACAGTGACGAAAGCGGCCACTCCGTCCGCCTCGCGATTTCGCGCAAGTGCGTCGAATTTCTCCTCTACCGCGAAATCGGTATCGAGCGCGCGGCCCCGACCGCGCTCGGCGCGTGCGATCAGCTCGGGCAGCCGGTGATAAGCCTGCGGACCGACGACAATATCGACGATTTCGGCGCGTGCGGACACCTCGCCCCCCTCAGCCTGGGCGACGCATCCCGCGACCGCGACCGTCATGTCTCCGCCGCCTGTTTCCGCGCGCGCTTTCTTGGTCTCGCGGAGACGCCCGAGGTCCGAATAGAGCTTTTCCGCCGCCTTTTCACGAATGTGGCAGGTGTTCAAAATGACCAGATCGGCGGCGGCGGCATCCTCGACGGTGCGATAGCCGAGCGGGCGCAGCAGCGACACCATCCGCTCACTGTCATAGACGTTCATCTGGCAGCCATAGGTCTTCACGAAGACCGTCCGGCCCTCTTTGCCGCGCGCCGCCCGCGCCATGCCCGCGCGTTCCTTCATCGTGCTTTCCACCTTTCCAGAAAGGCGCGCATCTATGAGGCGCCGAAGGGCCTCTTGCAACAATTGAAACAGACGGAGAATTTTGTGGGATGTGATCGTCGCTCGCGCCGAAGTGACCCCCCGGCGCATTGATCGCGCCACGGTTTTTCGCCAGATAATCAGTCGTTATGTCGCGAGGGCGAATATAGTGTCGGCAAAAGGCTTTGCCGTTGTGGGCGGCGCTGTGGCTGCGTTTGTAGGTTGTGCAAACGCGCAGAGCGAGAATGCGCGGATCGGCCCGGCCGCGCGTCCGGTCGTTGTCGAGATGTTCCTGTCACAAGCCTGCAACCAAAGCCCTCCGGCGGCGGAAATCCTGCACAACCTGGCGGCGCGCGACGATGTCGTCGCGCTTACATGGCACGTCGATTATTGGGACGCCTTCCCGGCGCCGGGAGTCGGGCCATGGAAGGACCCTTTCGCCAAGCCCGATTTCAGCGCCCGCCAGCTCGCCTATAACGAACGCATTCGCGGGCGCGCTATGAAACTGACGCCGCAAGCAGTCGTCGACGGGGTGATTTCGGTGTCCGGCTCAAAGCCGGATGCGCTCGAGAAGCGGATTATTGAAGCGCAGTACCTCGATGAGATGTCGCGGCCGACGCCCCCGACGCTCGAGATAAGCAGAGAAGGGCGCAGCGTTATCCGCACGCGGATTTCCAATGTCGGCGCAGCTTACGACGCAACCCTTGTGAGCTTCCGGAAGACCGTCGAAACGAAAGTCGCAGGGGGCGACAACGCCGGCGTGACATTCCGCGAGGCCAATGTCGTGCGCGCAATGGCGCCACTGGCGGAAAATCACTCTGGAGCAGGCGATTTCACTTTCGCCGCGCCGACCGACGGCCTTGACTGCGCGGTGCTCGTTCAGGAACGGGGCAGCGGGCGGATTGTCGCCGCCCGCTATTGCAGCGATTAGAGTCTGAAGCCTATTCGGCGGCGTATACGCGCGCGCCGGCGTCGGCGACGCCCTTAACATAGGCTGCGCGCGCGCGGCGCGCCTCTTCGTCCAGTTCTTCGGCTCGCCGATTGTCTTCCGCGACAAGTGCGGCCTGGTCGGTGTCGGCGAATCCAAGAACGCCCATATCTGCATAGGCTTTCTGGATCTTGTTTGACCACAAGCCGATGTCGCGAACGATAGGCACGATGCGCTGGAACAGCATTGTCCGGAACATTTTCATGTATCCGGATTCATTCTGCAGCCGGACGCATTCTTCAACGTCGAGACCGAGGATCTCATAGGTCTCACGCTGTTCGAAGCGGTCGCGCATGTGATAGCAAGCCTCGACAAGAAACTCTTCCCGCTCGTCGCGTTCCTTGTCGGTGAGGTGCGGGTAATAGTCCTTGAGCGCGAGCCGGCCGAAGGCGACGTGGCGCGACTCATCCTGCATGACGAACGCGTTCACCTGCTGGGTCAATTTGTTTTTCGACGTATCGCGGATGTTGCCGAAGGCCGCAAGCGCCAAGCCCTCAATCACCACCTGCATCGCAAGATACGTCATGTCCCAACGCGAATCGCGCAGCGCCTGGTCAACCAGCGTTTGCAGCGGCTTTGTCATCGGGTAAGCAATGCCGAACTTCTCAAGCAGCTTCTTGTAGGCCTCAACGTGGCGCGCTTCGTCCATCACCTGCGTTGAGGCGTAGAACTTGGAATCAAGGTCCGGGACCTGCTGCACGATCTTGGCTGCGCAGATCATGGCCGCCTGTTCGCCTTGCAGAAATTGCGAAATCGTCCAAGCCTGGAAGTGGCGGCGCATGTGCGCCTTTTCGCGTTCGGACGCTTTTTGCCAGATCGGCGTGTGATAGAGGCCAGACAGCTCGTCGGGGACCTGCATTGGGTTGTCTGGATCGAGCTCCTCGTCCCAGTCAACGCGACTGATCGCGTCCCACTGCATGTCCTTGCCCTTCTGGTAAAGGTGCATCATGTGTTTGCGGCCTTCGTCGTACCGCCAGTCAAACGCAGTTTCGAATTCCTGGGGCACCGTCCAGACCGGATCGATGTCGGGGATCGGGTAAAGGTCGCGCAACGCCATTAGGGGCCTCCTTCGGACGAAGGGTACACTGCCCAGTTTACTTTAAAAATTCAATAACGGGCGCTGCTATTTTTTTAATGGGACCCCGTAAAGCTCGAGCCGGTGGGCGACGAGCCTGTACCCGTGCTCCTCGGCGATCCGCCGCTGCAGGGCTTCAATCTCGGTATTCATGAATTCGATCACCCTGCCGGATTTAAGGTCGATAAGGTGGTCGTGATGATCGTCGGTCGCCTCCTCATAGCGCGACCGCCCATCCTGGAAATCATGCCGTTCGACGACCCCGGCCTCCTCGAAAAGGCGCATTGTGCGGTAGACGGTCGCAATCGAGATCTTGGAGTCGATCTCGGACGCGCGGCGGTGGATCTCCTCAACATCGGGATGG
The DNA here is from genome assembly GCA_938003575.1 of uncultured Alphaproteobacteria bacterium. Classification (GTDB taxonomy): domain Bacteria; phylum Pseudomonadota; class Alphaproteobacteria; order Caulobacterales; family Parvularculaceae; genus Amphiplicatus. The sequence goes on along the minus strand of CALKYG010000195.1, from coordinate 10,211 downwards.
TCCTGCGCGACCGACAAAACACGGGCGATGACCCGGCGCTGCTCAGTCATGCGCATGCCCTTGTCGATGCAGATTTTTTCGAGTCGATCCATCGGAACCATCCCTCCGTCGCGGCCCTTAAATCATAGATTGAGCCGCATGACGAGCGCGTCGCCGCCGTTTCTGTAATATCGACTCCGTCGCCCGATTCGTTCAAAGCCTGCCGACGTGTAAAGCGCCGCGGCGGCGGCGTTTGCAACATCAACTTCAAGAAAAAGCTTGCGCACGCCTCCACTGCGCGCGCTCTCTATGACCTGATCAAGGAGGGCGCGGGCTGCGCCCCGCCTTCGCCTTCGCGGTGCGACGCCGATGGAGAGAATCTCCGCTTCCTCGCCCAGCGATCGCCAGAAGACGAAGCCTGCCGCTTCGCGTGTGTCTTCGGAAAAGGCGATGAGCGTTGCGACATGGGGCGCAGTCAGCCCGTCCGCGACGGCCGTCGCCCCCCAGCTCGCCGCGCCGAAGGCGCGCGCTTCAAGGTCGACGACGATTGAAGCATCGTCGAGACGCGCCGGGCGAATGATCCAGCGGGTCATGGCGACCGGCCGCGATGGAAAATAGATCCCGATGACGGCGCGGCGTCGGGCTCGCGCAAATACAGTGGAAGCGGCGATGAGGAAAAATCGCCTGGCTCACCGGCAAGCCGCGCAATCGCAATGGGGTCGAGGCGCCGGCGTCCGATCAAGCGCGCCAGGGAATTGACATGAGGTGCGATCAGCTCCGCCCCTGACCCGGCGAGCGCGAAATCGCCCGCAACCGCCGACCCGATGCGCCTTGCCGCCTCGGCGGGCGACGCGACGAACGGCGCAATCAGCTCACTGAGATTTTCCCCGTAAAGCGCAGCATAAACCTGACTGCGGCGAGCGTCGAAGACGGTCGCGACTGGCGCCGCGTCGACGCTCGCCGCGAGCGCCCTCGTCGACGTCACGCCGACCGCGCGAATCTGGGTTCCAAGGCATAGTCCCCTTGCGAAGGCGAGACCGACGCGGACGCCTGCGAAAGCGCCGGGGCCTATAACGACGGCGACGCGATCGAAGTCCGATGCGGCAAGACCTGTCGCCGCGACGCCGGATGCGACCATCACGGGCAGCACCTCGGAATGGCCACGGCCGATGATCTTTGTCTCTGACCAAAGCGCCGCGCCGTCAGCGACGATTGCGGCCGAACAGGCGTCAAATGACGTGTCGATCGCGAGAATTTTCATCGGCTAGAGGATCCTGCACGCCTCGTCGAAATCGAGGCGGGGACTGCGCGGAAACAGATTCTCATCGGTGCCGTACCCGATATTGCACAGGAAGTTCGATTTCCAGTTGACGCCCGAAAAAAATTCCCTGTCGACGCCGGCGTTGTCGAAGCCGGACATCGGACCGCAATCAAGTCCGAGCGCGCGCGCCGCGATCATGAAATATGCGCCTTGCAGCGTGGCGTTGCGAAAAGCGGTCGTCTGAGCGAGGTCCTTGTCGCCGACGAACCAGCTGCGGGCGTCCGTATGAGGAAAAAGCTTGGGGAGTTTATCGTAAAACTCCATGTCCTGCGCAATGATGACGCAGCACGGCGCCTTCATCGTCTTCTCTGCGTTGTTGCCGGAAAGAAAGGGCTTCAGCCGAGCCTTGGCGTCGTCGCTCGCCACGAAAACGAAACGCGCCGGCGAACAATTCGCCGATGTCGCGCCCCATTTCATGAGATCGTACACCGCCTGCATGAGCGGACGCGAAACCTTGCGGTCAGACCAGCCGTTGCGCGTTCGCGCCTCTCGAAAGATGAGGTCAAGGGCTTCGTCGTTGATCATCTTGTCAGACATGCGCGCGGCGCTCCTTATGATTTCTGCAGCGTTAGGCGACAGCTTCGACTTTGACGACTTCCGGCACGTAATGCTTCAGCATGTTTTCAATGCCCGACTTCAATGTCAGCGTGGACGAGGGGCAACCGGAGCATGATCCGTGCAATGAAAGAAACACGACGCCTGTGCGCGGCTCATAATGTCTGAACACGATGTCGCCGCCGTCAGCGGCGACTGCGGGACGCACGCGTGTGTCGATGAGGTCGATAATCTGCTCAACGATCTCGCGGTCCTCCTCTTCATACTCGTCGAGGCTTGTCGAAGGCCTGCGCGAGGCGTCGGCGTCTTCATCGAGCGCCGGAAGGCCGGCGGTAAGGAAATCGGCGATGGCGCCGAGGATCGCGGGCTTCAAATGCCGCCAGTCAAGCGAGTCGCGTTTCGTCACCGTGACGAAATCTGCGCCGAGAAACACCCCGGCGACGCCGTCGATTGCAAAAAGCGCCGCGGCGAGGGGGGACGACGCCGTCGTCTGCGCATTCGGAAAATCGCGGCCGAGAGCGCCTGTCCCAAGTATTTCCCGCCCCGGCAGGAATTTCATCGACTGCGGATTGGGCGTGTCTTCGGTTTGTATGAACATCGGAATGAGGCCTCTTCTCTTGATCGTCATCTAGGCCCCCGCCCCGTCCGCCACAAGGGAAAGCGCCCCGCCGTCCCGGAATTCGCGGACGTGTGATTGCCGCCGACTTCCAGCGGGGCTAAGGCTCGGCCGATCAATCAATCTTCTGGCGCCGCGCCGGGCGCTGATGGGGCCGCTATGGACGATTCCTCGACCAAAGTTTCCGACGCCGAAGCGCTTGCCTTTCATAAGGGCGCAAAGCCCGGAAAGCTCGAGATAACGCCGACCAAGCCGATGGCGACGCAGAGGGACCTGTCGCTGGCCTACAGCCCGGGGGTCGCCGTGCCGGTGAAAGAAATCGCCCGCGATCCCGACCTTGCGTATGACTATACGTCGAAAGGCAACATGGTCGCCGTCATTTCGAACGGAACGGCGATTCTCGGCCTCGGCGACCTTGGCGCGCTCGCCTCCAAGCCCGTGATGGAGGGCAAGGCGGTCCTTTTCAAGCGGTTCGCCGACATCGATTCCGTCGATATCGAGGTCGATACGAGGGACCCCGAAGCCTTCATCAACTGCGTGCGCTATCTCGGTCCGGCGTTCGGCGGAATCAATCTCGAAGACATTGCCGCGCCAGAGAGCTTCATTATCGAGCAGCGCCTCAAGGAAATCATGGATATTCCAGTGTTCCATGACGACCAGCACGGCACAGCGATCATCGCGGCGGCGGGGCTTTTGAACGCGCTCGATATCACTGGCAAGTCGATAAGGGAAATCAAGGTCGCGGTTTCCGGCGCCGGCTCCTCGGCGCTTTCCGTCATCGGCCTCATCAAGGCGATGGGCCTGCCGCACGAGAATGCGCTCGTCTGCGATTCCAAAGGCGTGCTCCATAAGGGCCGACAGCTTGACCAATGGCGGTCGGCGCATGCTGTCGACACCGACAAGCGCACGCTTGCCGAAGCAATGGACGGCGCCGACGTCTTCATCGGCCTCTCGGTTGCGGGCGCCGCGACGCAGGCGATGGTGAAGTCGATGGCGAAGAACCCGATCATCTTCGCCATGGCCAATCCGACGCCGGAGATTACGCCCGAGGAAATCACGGCGGTCAGGTCCGACGCGATCATCGCGACCGGGCGCTCCGACTATCCGAACCAGGTGAACAACGTTCTCGGCTTTCCCTACATCTTCCGAGGCGCGCTCGATGCGCGCGCCCGAACGATAAATGAGGAAATGAAGATCGCCTGCGCCCAGGCGCTGGCGAAGCTCGCGCGCGTCGACGTGCCGGACGAGGTCGCCGAAGCCTATGGAAAGCGGCTGAAATACGGACCCGGCTACATCATTCCGACGCCGTTTGATCCGCGCCTTATCTCCACCATTCCGCCCGCGGTCGCAAAAGCCGCGGCCGACAGCGGCGTTGCGCGAAAACCGATCGAGGATCTCAGCGAATATGCGGAAAAGCTCGCGGCGCGGACTGACCCTTCGGCGTCGTTCCTGCAGAAGGTTTATTCTTCTTTGCGCTCCGCCGCCGAGCCGAAGCGCATTGTCTTCGCTGAAGGCGAGGAGGAGGTCGTCCTGCGCGCCGCCTACGCCTTTCAGCAGGAAGGTCTCGGCAAGGCGATCCTGATCGGCCGCGAGGAGATGGTTCGCGAGGGTCTTAAATCCGCCGGACTGCCCCCGGACGCGGAATTTGAAATCTATCATTCCCGGACGGCGCCGAACACGACTCTCTACACGGAGTATCTTTACGAGCGCCTGCAGCGCAAGGGGTACCTTCGCCGGGACGTGATGCGGCTCGCCAACAACGACCGCAACGTGTACGCCGCATGCATGCTCGCTCACGGTCACGCTGACGGAATGGTGACAGGTGTGACGCGCCATTATGACGTCGCGCTCGCCAATGTTCGTCTCGCGCTTGATCCCCGTCCGGGCGAGCGGCTGATCGGCCTTTGCATCATTCTCGCCAGAGGCCGAACGCTGTTCGTCGCTGACACCAACATCACCGAATTGCCGACCTCGCAGGATCTCGCAGAAATAGGCGTGCAGGTCGCGCATGCCGCCCGCGATCTCGGCTATGCGCCCAAGCTTGCTTTCATCTCGCATTCGAATTTCGGCAACCCCGACACGGAGCATTCCCGCCGCGTTTCGGGCGCCGTCAAGATCCTCGACGGACGCGACGACATCGACTTCGAATATGAGGGCGAGATGACGCCGCGGATGGCGCTCAATGAGAAAATCCGTCAAGCCTACCCGTTCTCGCGCCTCAAGGGCGAGGCGAATGTGCTGGTGACGCCGGGCGTGCATTCGGCGGCCATTTCGACGAAGCTGCTGGGCGAGGTCGGCGGCGCGACGGTCCTTGGTCCCTTGCTGATCGGCCTCGCGCGGCCGGTCCAGATCGCGCAGATCGGCGCGCGTGTGCCCGACATTGTGACGCTCGCGGCCATGGCCGCCTACAATCTCGACACCGAGCACCGCGTCTGGGCCGGCAAGTCCGCGTGACGCGCCGTGGCGTAAGCGGCGTCCGCTTAAGCTGACTATCCGTGTGAATCTTGCGCCTGGAGCCTCCGGAGGAAGGCCCCCAATTCCTGCGGCCTTCGCGGCGGGCAATTGAATGGATCGTAGCGGATTTCTCCCAATCTCCGGCAGGTCGGAGATTGGCCCAGATGAAGACGGCGCAACGGCGGCTGTTGCGGTTGCGTTTGCCATCGGCCTCCTCCTTTCCTTCGCGGTCCGCATCATAGCGTCCAGCAATCATAGGGCCTGACGGAAGGAGGGGGATAAACTGGGGGATAAGGTGGGGGATAACTTCGTACGGCATGGCAAGCTATTGATCCGTATAGAGAAAAAATTCGCGGAAAAGCGGAAATTCAAGGCCTTGTTTCGCCTGTCGCGCGAACGGCAGATCCGGCCGGTCGAGAAAAAATGCCTGGTCCACGGTCATCTGACGTCATGCGGCGCTGGAAGCGGCGAGGTCTCTTCGGCGGCGTTCAGCGGCCGCCGCCGCCGGCGCCGATCCCGTCACGCCGAGGCTCCGCCCACTCATGCTCAAGTAGGCGAAGCCGGCTCGTCACCGTGAAAAGAAACGCTGTCGACCAGCCGACCAGAATGACGCCGTTGACCGACTCAATCGCCGCGAAAAGCCGCCACCGTTCCGAAAGCACAAGATCGCCATAACCTAGCGTCGCAAAGGTGACGGTGGAAAAGTAAAGCGCCGCTTCGAATGTCTCAATTTCGTGGAGACGCCAGAAGAAAAAAGCGTAGCTCCAGACCTCGATCGTATGGAGCGCGAAAACGCCGAATACGGCGAGAAGAATGACGAGCGCCTGGCGCATCCTTTCGGTCTGCGTCTTGAGCCGCGCATGGGCGCCGCTCATCAGATGCGACAAGCGCAAAAGGCCGGCGAAATGGATGATGACGGTGAGGGCGACCATGCCGCTAGCAGCTGCGAGATTGATGAGGAGCGTCAAGAGTTCCTGATCCATGTCGATCGCCGTCCATCTTTCGGCGCAAAGAATAGGGCCGTCGCAGCCGCGCCATTTGATCGCGGTCAAAAAGGCCGCCACGCCCTTTTATTTCGCCCCCTCTCCCTTTATGCGGCTGCGTCGCCTGTCCGCTCGAGGCGCCGGCGGATGCGGCAACACGAGGGCTCATGGACGCGTTCTTGACTTCTGTCGGCATCGTCGCGCTCGCAGAGATCGGCGACAAGACGCAGCTTCTCGCGATCGTCCTCGCGGCGAAATTCAGGAAGCCCGTTCCAATCATTCTCGGCATCCTCGCCGCCACCTTGCTCAATCATGCGGCCGCGGCGGCGGCCGGCTTTTATGTCGCCGCATTCCTCGAAGGAAAGTTTTTCCAGAGTCTCGTCGGGGCCGCTTTTGTTCTCATGGCGCTCTGGGCGCTCATTCCCGACAAGGAAGACGGCGAGGTCGTGAGAAAAATCCACGGCGGCGTCTTTTTGGCGACGGCGATCGCGTTCTTCTTCGTTGAAATCGGCGACAAGACGCAGATCGCGACCTCATTGCTCGCCGCGCGTTTCAATGAAATCGTCGCAGTGGCGGCGGGAACGACGCTCGGCATGATGATCGTCAATATTCCCGCCGTCTTTTTCGGCGAGGCGGCGACGAAGATCGTTCCGTTAAACTATGTGCGGATTGCAGCGGCGGCGGTTTTCGCCGTTATCGGCGCAGTCATTCTTCTCAATTCGCTGTCTTAGCCCTGATGCGGCGTCTGGAAATGCGGCCGGATCACTCCGCCGCGCGCGCTGGGCTCAGGGGCGGCTCGCGCAGCGCGGCGGCGATCCGCTCGGCGAGGCGGCGCGCGACATCGTGCTTATCGAGTTCCGGCCAGCGCTCCTCGCGCTCGGGCGTAATCAGCGTGACCGTGTTGATGTCGCCGCCCATGGCGCAATGCGCGCCGGCCGAGACGTCATTGGCGACGATCCAGTCGCATCCCTTCCGGAGGCGCTTGGCGCGGGCGTGATTGACGACATCATCCGTTTCAGCGGCGAAACCGATGACAAGCTTCGGGCGCCCCTCCTTCAAGGCGGCGATCGTCTTCAAAATGTCGGGATTCTCCGCAAGCGGAATATTGGTGAGGCCGCCGCGCTCTTTCTTGATCTTGTGATCGGTTTCGATCTCGGGACGGTAGTCGGCGACCGCCGCGCACATGATCGCGCAATCAGCGGGCAGTGACGATTCCACTGCAGTGAGCATTTGGCGCGCGCTTTCGACGCGCAGCGTTTTAAAGCCGGCGGGATCGCGAAGATCCGTCGGCCCGGAGACTAGCGTCACCTCGGCGCCGAGATCGCGCAGCGCTTCGGCGATCGCGTAGCCCTGCTTTCCCGAGGAGCGGTTGGAGATGTAGCGGACGGGATCAAGCGGCTCATGCGTCGGCCCGGCGGTGACCAGCATGCGCTTTCCTTTAAGGGGGCCGCCCGAAATGCGGGAGAAATAGGCCTCGATCGCATCGGCGATCTCCAACGGCTCCGACATCCGCCCCGGCCCGAATTCGCCGCAGGCCATCTCGCCCTCGTCAGGGCCTGTTATGAGGGCGCCGTCATCGATCAGGGTACGGACGTTGCGTTGCGTCGCCTTGTGCTCCCACATCCGCACATTCATCGCCGGAGCGAACAGAACCGGTTTGTCGGTGGCGAGGAGCGCCGTCGAGGCGAGGTCGTTGGCGAGGCCTTGCGCCGCCTTCGCCATCAGATCGGCCGTCGCAGGCGCGACGACGACGAGATCCGCCGAGCGCGACAGCTCGATATGGCCCATCTCGGACTCGTCGGTCAGATTGAAGAGATCTGAATAAACCTTGTCGCCTGTCAGCGAGCCGACGGACAGAGGCGTCACGAACTCCGCGCCCGCCTTCGTCAGGATTGCTCGCGTCCTGATCCCGCGCTTCGACAGGAGACGGATCAGTTCAAGGCTTTTGTAGGCGGCGACGCCGCCGCCGATGATGAGGAGAATGCGCCGTTCGGTCATGCCGTATTGATAGCCGAAAACGGCGCAAAGCGCCATCGCGCAGCGAACGCCGGCATTGTTGACAGCGCCGGCGGCGTGACAACTGGCGCTCCCATTGAGGGCGGGGAGGAGGCGGCGGCATGGGACTATTGCGATTTCTGCTCGCGCTCTGCGTCGTCCTTCACCATACGCCGAAGGCCGGCATCTCATTCATGAGCGGCGGCATCGCGGTGCAGGCCTTCTACATCGTCTCCGGCTATTTCATCGCGATGGTGCTGAGCGGGAAGTACCGTTCTCTCCGGACTTTTTACGTTAACCGTGCGCTGCGGCTTTATCCGATCTATCTGACGGTGCTCGCCCTGTCGGCGGCGGAGATGTATTTCAGCGGCGCCAATCTCTACGCCAAATCGCGCTTCTTTCCGGTATTGACCGATCCGCTGGCGGTTTTTTCGATCGTCTTCTCGAACCTGACGATGATCGGCCAGGAATGGCTTGTCTGGTTCGACGCGGTGCGCGGGACGGGATCTCTCGTCCTCGACGTCGCCGCGACCGAGGCGAAGGGACGGATCGATGCGTGGAAATTCCTGCTGGTGCCGCAGGCCTGGTCGCTCAGCCTTGAGCTTGCCTTTTATGCGATCGCGCCTTTCGTCGTGAAGCGGCGGCTATGGGTGATCGCGCTCATCGCGGCGGCGAGCCTTGGCGTCCGCATATGCTGGGAAATTGCCGGCGTTGATTACAATCTCTGGGTGCGCCGGATGTTCGCCTCCGAGCTCTGCCTTTTTCTCCTCGGCGTGATGGCGTTCCGCTTGACGCCCGCTTTTGTCGCCTTCGCCGGCGAGGCGCGAGCGCGGATCATCGGCTTTTCATCGCTTGCCGCGCTCGTCCTCCTGATCGGTTTTCACGCAAGGCTTTTCGGCGTCTCGGCGGAAGGACGGGCCGTTCTCTTTTTCGGGCTCGCTTTTGCGCTTCCCTTCATTCATCACGCGCTCGGCCGCAGTTCGATCGACCGCCGCATCGGCGATCTCAGCTACCCGATCTATATCGTTCATGTGCTGGTGATTTCGACGATCAAATGGCTGGCGCCGGCGGAAATGAGCGTTTGGCTCAGCGTTTCGGGAACTCTCGCGGCGGCCGGCGCGCTTCACCTCGTGATCGACCGGCCGGTCGATGCGCTGCGCCAGAAACTGGCGGCGAGAGCGGAAGCGGCGAGCTGACGCCGGTTATTTTTCGTCATCGCGGAGACGCTCGTTGCGCAGTCTCGGCGTCGTCGGCCGCAGGAAAAATGCGCCGACAAAGATGATGAAACGAAAGAACGCCCGCCAGTAATGGTCGAAAAACGCCGCCATTTGAGCCCCCTTCGGCATTATTAACGGGGCGCTCTTTGGCGGCGGAATAAGGCGAATTCCGCACGAGAAGGTGAAACTTTCGGCGTCAGGCGATCTGCGTCACGCGCGCTTTCGCGCATAAGGGGTAATCGTCGAGGAGACTGGCCACTGCGGCGCGCATCTCGTCAAATGACGGCCCGTAGCAATAGAGCGCTGTCTCGCGCGATCCTTCCCAATAGCCTTTGAACTTGCCCTTGGCGCCCATCAGCCGGTCAAGCTCCGCGATGACATGATTGATGTCGCATTCCGCGTAGACACTGTCGGGAAGATCTGACCCGTTGAGGAAGATCGCCATGCCTTCATGCGTTCCGAAAGGAAATTCCTCGCCGGTCGTCTCGTTGATGAGCTTTGATCCTTTCGGCGCGCCGATTTCTTCAAGGCGGGCGATGATCGCCTGGCGCGTCGTCTCGCTCGTGTCGGCGACGACGATTTCAAGATCGACGAATTCGATGCCGTCCGGTTCGTCGGCGAGCTGCGTGCCGCCGCCGGTGACTGCGCCAAGCCCAAGCTCATTCAGCGTCTCGTCGAGCGGGTCTTCGAAGTAATCGCCGCGGTCGATAGGCTGCACGCGCGCGTTCAGCCTCGCGATCAGGAATTCGCCTTCGGGCTCGGCTTCCGCCTTCCGTTTGAAATTCAGTCCGAACATCTCGCTCTCCCGCTGATCCCCGCCGGGAGTTTGAAAAGGAGCGCACGAAAATAGCGTGCGAAAAATCGTTCAAATTTTATCGAAGAAGAGAACGGCGGCGAGGATCAGGGCGGCGATCCCCGTAAACCACAGCGCCGCGCGCGTCAGCTTTCCCTGCTCTGAAAGCGCGCGGGCGAGATCCTCGGTCGCCTGATGGGAATGGCTCAATCGATCGGCGGAGACACGCTCCGACGCTGCGGCGATGATCTCGACATAGCGGGGAAGGTGAGGGGCGATGTCGAGCGCCTTTTCGGTC
>CALKYG010000194.1 GCA_938003575.1 uncultured Alphaproteobacteria bacterium | reverse complement strand
TTCGCCGCTGTCGGAATCGTGTCCGGCGCCAGTCGCCGCCAGCTCGACACGCAAACGTCGACGCCCTTCGTTCGCGCTTCCTCGCCGAGATAAGCGCCGAGAGGAACGGCGGCGATCGCGACTTGAACCGGCAATTGGGGCGTCGGCGTCGGTCCGATCTCGCCGTAGCCGTAAAATACGATCGGGCGGAGATAGGCGCTGTCCAGATTATTCGACGTCACCACTTCCTCGCACGCGGTCATGATCGTCTGCTTCTCAAAGGGAATGACGCAACCATATACCGACGCCGAATCATAAAGCCGGTCTATGTGGTCCTTCAGCCGAAAAGCCGCCGGTCCCTCCTTCGTTTCATAGACCCGAACGCCCTCAAAAAACGACGTGCCGTAGTGCAGGGCGTGAGTCATTACATGCACGCTCGCTTCACGCCACGGCTTCAGCGCTCCGTCCATCCAGATGTAACTCGTCGCATTAATGGTCATCATTCACGCTCCTGCTGCAACCTTCACGCGCCGGACGCCGCTCGCCCTCATGGCGGCGGCCTGATTGATCGCGGCTACGAACGCAGCGACCGCGGCGTCGGCGATATCGACTTCCTGCGCATTCCCCGAGAAGAGTTCGCCCTCAACCTCAACCACGGCCTCGGCGCGAACGACGCCTTCCGCCGCCACGTGATGGAGATCGAGAATGCTGATTGATCCGGGCACGCCGGTGATCGCGCATACGGCGGCGAACGCAGCGTCAATAGGCCCGTCGCCCTCATGCGTCACCGTGCGCCGATCGCCGTTGTCATGCTCCATGGTGATCCGCGCGAACGGCTTGTCAGCCTCCTCAAGATCGACGCGCAACTCTGTCTTGCGCATCCGCCAGGGTCCGATGCGCCCGTCCGTTTTCGCATTTCCAGTGACAAGCCGGACCAGGTCGGCGTCGGTCACCTCCCGGCAAGTGTCGGCCAGATTCTTGAAATCCGGAAACAGATCCTCGATCCGTTGCGACGATATATCGAAGCCGAGCGCCTTTATGCGCGCGGCGACAGCATGCTTCCCGGAGTGCTTCCCGAGAACCAGCGCATTCGACGGAACGCCGACCGATTCCGCGTCCATGATCTCATAAGTGCGCCGGTCCGCAAGGACGCCGTGCTGATGAATGCCGGCTTCGTGCGCAAATGCATTGCGTCCGACGATCGCCTTGTTGCGCGGCACAGGATTGTGCGTTACGCGCGCCAGAGCCTGGCTCGCATGATAAATCTTCGTCGAGTCGATCTGTGTCGACATTCCGAAAAAATCGCGGCGGACGGCGATCGCCATCACCGCCTCTTCGAGCGAGCAATTGCCGGCGCGTTCACCGATGCCGTTGATCGCACATTCGATCTGACGCGCGCCGCCCCTGACGGCTGCGAGGCTGTTGGCAACCGCCATGCCGAGATCGTCATGGCAGTGCGTCGAGAAAGTCACATGCGAGGGAGCGGCCTTTGTCAGAAAGCTGAAGAGTTCGGTTATCTCCTCCGGCGTCGCATAGCCGACAGTATCCGGAATATTGATTGTCGTCGCACCTGCGCCTATCGCCGCCTGCACCGCCTCAAGCAGATAGTCGCGCTCGGTTCGGATCGCATCTTCAGGGGAGAATTCCACGTCGTCGACCAGCGAGCGCGCAAACGACACGATTTCCTCGATCCGGTCGATGATCCCGGATTTCGACATATTGAGCTTGGCGCTGCGATGGAGCGGGCTCGTTCCGATGAAGGTGTGGATACGCTTCCTCTTCGCCGGTTCCAGCGCGCGCGCGGCGGCTTCGACGTCGCCGACATTCGCCCGCGCGAGAGAGCAGATGATCGGCCCCTCAATCTCAGACGCGATCGTCTTCACCGATGCGGCATCGCCCGGCGAGGCCGCGGCGAATCCCGCCTCGATGATGTCTACATTGAGCGCCTGCAAAGCGCGGGCGACGATGATTTTCGCGTCAGTCGACATCGAGAAGCCCGGCGCCTGCTCGCCGTCGCGCAAGGTGGTGTCGAATATCTTTACGTGGCTTGTGCGAGATTCTGTCATCTGTCTTGTCCCATTGATTGGTGAAACGCTCAATTGCGCGGAGGCTGCCTCCGCGCGGGACTAAGTCGCTTCTGACGCCGGCGCACTGTCATCTTTCAGTCGCTCTCCGGGCCGCGCCGAATGGAGAGAACGCCGGTGCGCGACACCTCTCTCAGGCCGAGCGGCTTCATCAGGTCGATGAATGCGTTAATCTTGTCGCGAGCGCCGGTGATCTCGAATACAAAGGACACATGCGTCGTATCAATCGGCCTCGCGCGAAACACTTCGGCCAGCCGCATCGACTCAATTCGGTCGTCGCCGGTGCCGACAACTTTGATAAGCGCAAGCTCCCGCTCGAGAGCATCGGCTTCTCGTGTTACGTCGATGACGCGGCGAACCGGCACCAAACGGCCCAATTGCGCCTTTATCTGTTCGATTTTCGAGAGCGTGCCGCGCGTCACGATCGTGATGCGCGAAGTGTGCCTTTCAACGTCAGTCTCGGCGACAGTGAGGCTTTCAATATTATAGCCGCGCGCCGAAATGAGGCCGACGACGCGTGCGAGGACGCCCGGTTCGTTATCGACGATGACGGCGAGAATGATCTCGGTCTCCGCGCCTTCGTCCCGCGTCACCGGATAGATGGATCGTGAAAACGGTTCGGACGTCACACCAGCGCCCGTCCTTCATCGGAAACGTCATAACCGGCCGCATGGCGGCGGCCGAACAGCATTTCATTATGCGCAGCGCCGGAAGGTATCATCGGGAAGACGTTTTCCTCCTGCGTGACGACGCAGTCGAAGATGACGGGCTTCTTCACACTGATCATATCGACGATTTTCGAATCGAGTTCATCGGGCGTCTCGGCGCGAACGCCGACCGCGCCGTATGCTTCCGCGAGCTTCACGAAGTCGGGAAGGCTCGATGAATATGAATGGGAATAGCGCCCGCCGTGGAGCAGTTCCTGCCACTGTCGCACCATTCCGAGATAGGCGTTGTTGAGGATGAAAATCTTGACCGGCAGATCGTGCTGAACCGCCGTCGACATCTCCTGCATGGTCATCTGGACCGAAGCGTCGCCCGCGATGTCGATGACGAGGGAGAGAGGGTGCGCCGCCTGCACGCCGATCGCGGCCGGAAGACCGTAGCCCATTGTGCCGAGGCCGCCGGACGTCATCCAACGGTTCGGTTCGTCGAAATGAAAATGCTGGGCCGCCCACATCTGATGCTGGCCGACCTCCGTCGTCACATAGACGTCAAGCCCTCGCGTCAGGGCGAATAGGCGTTCGATGGCGAATTGCGGTTTGATGCGCGTTTGGCTGGGCTGATAGCTGAACGACTTTTTCGCGCGCCACGCCTCGATCTGCTTTCGCCAAGCGTCCGTGCGCTTGGCGTCATAAGGGTCGCTGCCGTTGCGGCGGCGCCATTCGGCAAGGAGCGCCTCCATCACCGCGCCGCAGTCGCCGACAATACCAAGATCGACGCGGACATTCTTGTTGATCGAAGACGGGTCGATGTCGATATGAATCTTGCGTGAACCGGGCGAAAAGGCGTCCAGCCTCCCGGTGATGCGATCGTCGAAACGCGCACCCACTGCGATCATCAGATCGCAATCATGCATGGCGCTGTTTGCTTCAAAGCTTCCATGCATGCCAAGCATTCCGAGCCATTGCGGATCGGAAGCTGGAAAAGCCCCAAGTCCCATCAAAGTCGATGTGACGGGAATAGCGGTCTCGCGCGCGAGCGTGCGAAGCGTTTCCGACGCGGCTCGACCCGAATTAATGACGCCGCCTCCAGTGTACAGTACGGGCCGGCGCGCATGTCGCATCAGGTCAACCGCACGCTCGATCTCCAGCGGATTGATCGGCGGCGTCGTGATGCAATTGCGATTCTTGGCTTCGGCGCGCGCCGTGTAGAGCGCTTCTTCGAACTGCACGTCCTTCGGAATGTCGATGACGACAGGTCCCGGACGGCCGTTGCGCGCGATGTGAAACGCTTCATGCACGGCGCCCGCGAGCTTGTGCGCTGAAGGCACAAGATAATTATACTTCGTGCAGGAGCGCGTGATGCCGACCGTATCGCATTCCTGAAAGGCGTCGGTGCCGATAAGGGCCCGCGCAACCTGCCCGGTGATGCAGACAAGCGGGATCGAATCGAGAAGGGCGTCGGCAAGCCCGGTAACGACGTTCGTCGCGCCGGGACCGGACGTGACGAGCACGACGCCGACCTTGCCGGTCGAACGCGCGTAACCTTCCGCGGCATGAACAGCGCCCTGCTCATGACGGACGAGGACATGCCGGATCGTGTCGCGCTTGTAGAGCGCGTCATAGATCGGCAGGACGGCGCCGCCCGGATAGCCGAAGATCACATCGACCCCCTGCTCTTCAAGCGCGTCAAGCAAAAGCTCGGCGCCTGACTTTGAGACGGACCCCGGTTGCGGCCTGGCCGCCGATTTTGCCTTTTCCGCCGTCGCAGACATCAGTCGTCCTTTGTATTGGCGCCGGGCTTCAGCCACGACATGCGCGCGCGAAGCTCCCTACCGGTCTTCTCGATCGGGTGATTGAGATCCGCAGCCAGCAATTGCTGATAGCGCGGCTTGCCCGCCTGATTTTCAAGGATCCAGTCACGCGCAAAATTGCCGGTCTGAATGTCTTTGAGAACTTCGCGCATTCGCTGCTTCGTCTCGGCGTTGATGACGCGCGGACCAGACACCAGATCGCCGTACTTCGCGGTCTCCGAGATGAAGTCGTGCATCTTGGCGATGCCCCCTTCATAAAGAAGATCGACGATGAGCTTCAACTCGTGAAGGCACTCATAATAGGCGATCTCCGGCTGGTATCCGGCTTCGACAAGCGTCTCATATCCGGCTATCACGAGCTCTGTCGCGCCGCCGCACAGCACGGCTTGCTCTCCAAAAAGGTCGGTTTCCGTTTCTTCACGGAACGTCGTCTCGATCGCGCCCGCAACAGTTCCGCCGATGAGACTCGCATAGGCGAGCGCGCGCGCCTTCGCCGTTCCGGTCGCATCCTGATGCACGGCGAAAAGGCAGGGAACTCCCCGTCCGCGTTGGTACTCGCGGCGGACAAGATCGCCGGGGCCCTTGGGGGCGACCATGATGACGTCAACGTTCTCCGGCGCTTTCACGCGGCCGTAAAGAACGGTGAAGCCGTGCGCGAAAAGAAGCGCGGCGCCGGGTTGGAGATTGGGGGCGACTTCATCGTTGAAGACTTTCTCATGGCTCATGTCCGGCGTCAGCATGGCGACGAGCTTTGCGCCGGCGACAGCCTTCGCAATCGAAGCGACCTCTAGCCCGTCGGCCCGCGCGTTCTCCGCCGTCCTGGCGCCGTCACGCAGGCCGACCACGACGTTGCAGCCCGACGCCTTCAGATTCATCGCGTGGGCGCGCCCCTGGCTGCCGTATCCGATGACCGCGACCGGCGCCGCCTTAACCGCCGCGGGATTGGCGTCCTGTTCCGTGTAGACTTTCATTGATTGCTCCGATTGGTCAGTCAGCTGCTGATTGCGTGGTGACGGCGCCCTTTGACGCCGATGAAACGAGGCGCGCATATTTGTCGAACGCGCCGCCGAGCCGCTTCGGCGCACGGGGCGTGAAACCGGCGCGACGCGCCGTCCAGTCGACATCGGCGTCGATGCGGCGCGCTTCAGCGTCAATACGGATGACGTCGCCGTCCCTCAGCAAAGCGATGGGGCCGCCCGTCGCCGCTTCGGGCGAAATGTGTCCAATCACGAAGCCGTGGCTCGCGCCGGAGAAACGTCCATCCGTCAAAAGCGCGACTTTTCCTGCGAGCCCCTGACCTGCGAGCGCGGCGGTGACGCCAAGCATTTCGCGCATGCCGGGCCCGCCCCTCGGCCCCTCATAACGGATGACGACGACGTCTCCCGCCTTGATCTCCCTCTTCGCGACGGCGGCGAAAGCGTCTTCCTCGCATTCAAAGACGCGCGCGCGTCCTTCAAACGATCCGTCGCCATAGCCGGCGGTTTTCAACACCGCCCCGTCTGGCGCGACGTCGCCGTAAAGGATCCTCAGGCCGCCCGTCGCCTTGAATGGCTTGTCGACGCTGCTGATGACGCGCTGACCGGGTGTTTCCGCCGCTTCGGCGAATTCCTCAAACAGCGACTTTCCGCTGACGGTTGGCGCATCTTCAATTCCACCCGCATCCTTCAATCGTGAACCGAATAGGCGCAGGCCCCCGGCGGCGTAGAGATCGCGCGCGAGATATTTCCCGCCCGGCTTGAGATCGGTGATCACCGGCGTCTCGCGCGAGAGCGTATCGAAGATGTCGATTGAGAAGGGAACGCCTGCTTCAGCGGCGATCGCGGCAAGATGCAGCACGGCGTTCGTCGAACCCCCGCTCGCGACAACAGCGGTCGCAGCGTTGCGCAGGGACGCCGGCGTGATGTAGCTGCGCGCGCTTTCGCCTGCGAGCGTCTGCGCCGCCGCAAGGCGCCCGCAGCGCTCGGCTTCCGCCGCTTTTTTCGGATCGACGGCAGGCACGTCTCCGGCGCCGAACGGCGCAAGACCGAGAAAGGCGAGCGCCATCGCCATCGTGTTCGCCGTGAATTGCCCTCCGCATGCGCCGGCGCCCGGACACGCTGCGCGCTCTATCGCGTCAAGCTCCGCATCGTCGATCGTTCCCGCCGCATGCGCGCCGACCGCCTCGAACACGTCCTGAATCGAAACATCCTTTTCGCCGCAGCGGCCAGGCAGAATCGTGCCGCCGTAAAAGACGATTCCGGGAATATCGAGCCGGGCGAGCGCCATTGCAGCGGCAGGGATTGTCTTGTCGCAACCAACGAGAATGATTGCGCCGTCGAGCGAGTGTCCGCGCACGGCGAGTTCGATCGAATCCGCAATCACCTCTCGCGAGATGAGCGAGGCGCGCATGCCGTCCGCGCCCATCGTGACGCCATCGGATACAACGATCGTATTGAAGTCGATGGGCGTTCCGCCGCCGGCGCGCACGCCCTCGCGAACTGGTTCGGAAAGCGCGCCTAGATGAAGATTGCACGGCGTCACCGTCGACCATGTGTTGACAACGGCGATCAGCGGACGCGAGAAGTCGTCGTCCGTGAGGCCTGCGCCGCGCAGCATCGCTCGCGCCGGCGCTCTCGCGGGGCCTCTCGTTATCGCATGTGAACGTCTTTGTTCTTGCCTGGTCATTCGCTTTCCTGAAATCAGCCGCGAAAACAAAGCCCGCTCTTTTCGGAGCGGGCTTCTGGAGGTGTTCGTCGCTTTAAATCCCTAGCGCGCTCTCTCCATCGCCGCTCCCCGAGGGAGGCCGATAAGCGGTACGACGAGAAGGAGAAGAAGAGCGGCGAAACAGGGCCCGACCGCGAAGCCCGCCCCGTCGAGAACTGCCGTTTCCATCAGCGTACGCATCCGCGCGCCCAATCCGTTGCAATGCAGCAAAATGCTGACTTGCGATCGTTAAACCACGAAGGCCGGTTCTGGCAAGCACAAAATTGCGTGCTGACGCCATGAAATTCGCCGTTCAACGGTTTTCGCCCCCAAATAAAGCATATTATGCCAAATTGCTTCTAATGTTCACGGCCGGACCTGTCCCGAACCCCGAACCACGGTCTTGAATGTCGTCAATTCCTCAACCCCGACCGGTCCACGGGCATGGAGCCGGCCGGTTGCGATGCCGATCTCGGCCCCAAAGCCGAACTCCCCCCCATCAGCGAATTGGGTCGACGCGTTATGAAGGACGATCGCGCTGTCGACTCCGGCCAGAAACCGCTCCGCCGCCTTCTCGTCTTCGGTGACGATCGCCTCGGTATGCGATGAACCGTAACGGGCTATATGGGCTATCGCGCCCTCGACCCCATCGACCGCCGCAATTGAGATGACCGGCGCCAGATATTCTGTAGACCAATCTTCTTCGCTCGCGGGGATGATCGATGCGTCGAGAGTCCTCACTTCGCTGTCGCCACGCAATTCACACCCCGTCTGGCGAAGCGCCGCGGCAACTGGCGGCAATAGCTCGCCGAGTGCGGATCTGTCGACGAGCAGCGTCTCAGCGGCGCCGCATACGCCGGTCCGCCGCATCTTCGAGTTGACGGCGATCTCGATCGCCTTTTTCGGATCGGCGCGGCGATCAAGGTAAACGTGACAGATTCCATCGAGATGACTCAGCACTGCAACGCGCGCCTCCTTCTGCACGCGCGCGACAAGCGACTTGCCGCCGCGCGGGATGACAAGGTCGATTGCGCCTTCCAATCCCGCCAGCAGCATGCCGACAGCGGCGCGATCTGTCACGTTGACGAACTGCACGGCGTCGGCCGGAAGTCCAGCCTCGGTCAAACCCCGACGGAACAGATCTGCAAGCAATCCCGAGGTTTTGAAACATTCCGATCCGCCACGCAGAATGACGGCGTTTCCGGCTTTCACCGCAATCGCGGCGGCGTCGACAGTGACGTTGGGGCGACTTTCATAAATGACGGCGATGACGCCGATCGGAATCCTGACGCGACTGAATTCGAGCCCGTTGGGCCGTCGCCATTCGGCGATGATCTTGCCGACCGGGTCCGGCAATGCGGCAACCGTCCTGAGCGCGGCGACGATATCGTCGATGCGCTGCATTGTCAGCGTCATGCGGTCGACGAAAGACGGTGCGAGTCGCCTCGCCTCATCAACCTCTTCTGCATTGACCTCAAGGATCTCGGCCGCGGCCGCATTGATATTGGCCGCGGCCGCCAGGAGGCCGGCGTTCTTCACTTCGGTCGGCGCCTCCCGGAGCGCATCGGCGGCAGGACGCGCGGCTGCGCCGAACCTCTTCATCAGATTTTCAACCGTATCACTCATCACCGTTCCGCTTCAGCACAAGGTCGTTTTTCTCAACGACGGCGGGGCGGCGCCGGTATCCCAAAATCTTCTCTATCTCGTCGGATCTTTTTCCGGCAAGCGCGGCGACTTCAATGGCGCTGTAAGCTGACAATCCCTGCGCAAGCGCCGCGCCGGCGGGATCGACAATCTCAACCGCGTCTCCACGCTGGAAATCGCCTTCAACACGCGTGACGCCCGCAGGAAGAAGGCTGGCGCCGCGCAGCAGAGCTTGCGCGGCGCCGGCATCGACATGAACCTTCCCGAGCGCTTTCAGCCGGCCTGCAATCCATCGCCGCCGCGCGCCTTCGCGACTCTCCTGCGGGCGGATCAGGGTCGCCCGCGCGCCCCTATCGATCGCGGCGAGCGGATTCAACCCGAGACCGGCGGCGATGACGGTCGCACAACCTGAAGCGCCGGCGATTTTCGCCGCGGCGATCTTCGACGCCATGCCCCCCGAGCCGACGCCGGCCGCCGGATTGGGTCCCGTCGCCGCGCGCTCGATTTCGGCCGTCACCCTCTCGATCAGCGGAAGATGTTTCGCACCTTCATTGCGGCGCGGGTCGCTGTCATAGACGCCGTCAATATCGGACAGGATGACGAGAAGATCAGCGCCGACAATCTGGGCGGCATGCGCCCCAAGGCGGTCATTGTCGCCGTAGCGAATTTCCTGCGTTGCAATCGTGTCGTTTTCATTGACGAGCGGCATCGCGCCGAGCTCGAGCAAGGTCGAGAACGTTGCGCGCGCGTTGAGATAACGGCGTCGGTTCTCGGTGTCGTCGAGCGTTAGAAGGATCTGCGCGACTTTGACGCCATGTCGATCGAATGCGCGTTGCCATGCGGCGACGAGAATAGTCTGCCCCGCCGCTGACGCCGCCTGCTTTTCGTCCAGACGCAAGGCGCCGGCCAGTTTGAGAAGCCCGCGTCCGAGCGCAATGGCGCCGGAGGTGACGATGACGACCTCGCAACCGCGCGCGCGAAGGGCGGCGACATCATCGCAAAGCGAGGCGAGCCACTTCTCTCGAACGGCGCCC
>CALKYG010000193.1 GCA_938003575.1 uncultured Alphaproteobacteria bacterium | reverse complement strand
GCCGCGGCGCAATCTGCACGTTCTGCGACACGGATTTTGTCGGGACAAACGGGGAAGGCGGCGGCAAATTCGCTTCCCCGGCCGCGCTGGCGGCGCATGCGGCGTCGCGGCTGCCGATAAGCGAAGGGCGGCCGCTGGTCGTCTGCACCGGCGGCGAGCCGCTGTTGCAGCTGGACCTGCCGCTTATCGATGCGCTTCACGCTGCGAATTTTGAAATCGCGGTCGAGACGAACGGCACAATAGCGGCGCCGACTGGCGTCGACTGGATCTGCGTCAGTCCGAAAGCCAATGCGCCGCTGGTGCAGAATTCGGGCGATGAACTGAAGCTCGTCTATCCGCAAACCGATGCGCCGCCGGAGAAGTTCGCTTCGCTCGATTTCAGGAACTTCTTTCTTCAGCCGATGGATGGTCCGGACCTTGAACGCAATACGAAGCTCGCCGTCGACTATTGCCGCGCCAATCCGCATTGGCGGCTGAGCTTGCAAATCCACAAGCTGGTCGGAATTCCCTAAGCGGCGGCCGACTGATCCTGCAATCTTCCGATGAGGAACTGCGCGTCGCGGCAATAGGCGTTCGCGGCGCGATCAGCTTTTTGCAGCGCCGCGTCCAGCTCTTCGAGCGAGGCGGCTATTTCATCGAACGTTGAAAAAGCGTCGCGCGGCGGATTGATGCCGAGACCTTTCGGGGAAACGTCGAGCCGGCACGGTGATACCGAGTAATGAGCCTTGCCGCCCAGCCGCACGTCGATCTGGCGCTGAACCTTGCCGATGAGAACGGCGGCGCGGTCATCGGCGGCCTCGACCGTCGCGTTGATGGAAAGGCGCAAATCGTCGAAGCTTTCGGCAAGCAGCGCGCGTGCGCCCGCCTCTTCGCTATCGTTTGCAGACAAGGCGACTTCATAGGCTTGTTCAATGATGTCGCGAATCCGATCGATCGTATAGAGCGCCGATTCAATGGCTGTCAGCGCTTCCCGGATATTGTTGCCGCCGCCGGCCGCTGGCTTTTTGCCCTGCGGGGCGGCGCCGGCGGTGCGGCGCAGCGCGCGATCAAGTCCGCCGGCGATATCCATCGCAGGAAGGTCTGTCTCCTCCTGCTGCTGACCTGACAGCCCAAACAGTCCGGCGAGCGGGCTCCGTCTTGGTTTTTTTTCGCCGTCTTCCGGCGCGTCTTTTTTCAACGCAAACGCCACGACCCAGCCCTCACGCAACTGTCGAGATCAATTCGATGAGCGAGGTTAAGGGGCGTTAATTGAGGGGCCGTTAAGGCTTGGGAGCAATTTGCGGCCGGCCGTTAGGACTTGCCCGCGATCTGGCCGCCGCGGCCTTCGATCAGCCAGGCGCCTGTGAGCGAAAAGGCGAGGATGGCGAGCCAAATCCATGGTGAAAGGGCTGGCCGGTCTCTGACGGAATCGGTGCGGAACGCTCTCCGTTTGACAAGTCCGGCCCATCCAGGGCCGGAGCGCTCGCGCGCACTTGCGTCAATTCTCCGTATTTCCGGCAAATCAACTGCGCCGGAACCTCTCAATCGGAACACGCCGCCGCCTGTTTCCTGCGCCGCGGGAGCAAGACGCTCGGACGTCGCGACGACATTTTCAAATTCCGGCGGCGCTGCAAGCCCGACCGCGCCGACGGCGAAAAGGTCGCCCGAGGCCGCCCGGTAAAGGCCGCGCGGCGCATTGTCGATCCGCGCGCCGAACCGGCCGGGTTCCGTCATGGTCAAGGCCAGTTCTCGGACGGTTCCATCCGGCAGCGTGATCGAGGCGGACGGCGAAGCCTCCAGGATTGTGCGCCGTTCGACGATTAGCGCGCCCCCGTTCTCCGACAGGGTCAGCTGCTCTTCTTCGAGGTCAGGCTCCTTCATCAGCCAGTGTGAGATTCGTCGCAAAAGTTCTGCGTGCGGTCCGCCGCCGTCAAATCCGCGCGCCCAAAGCCAGACATGGTCCGATTGGATGAGGCCGACGCGGCCGTCGCCGACGCGATCGAGAATGAGCAGGGGAGATCCGCTCTCGTCGGTCATCAGCGTATCGCCGGAGCGTTTGGAGGCGGGCATGATCCGCAGCCAGCGGCCCCAGAATTGCTCTTCGGGAAGATCGCGAGTCACCGGGTGGCGCCGCCCGATCTCGCTGATTTGCGCCCGGAAAGGGCGCTCGACCGCCTCGCCGGCGGGCATTGCCGGAAGGATGAAGGCGAAATTGCGCCTCGCAGCAAGGCTTAGATAGCCGCTGAATTCAGGGCCTGAAGATACGAGAACAGCGCCGCCCCCTTCGACATAACGGGCAAGATTGTCGAAGTGATAAGAATTGAGAACGCCGCGATAGGTGTATCTGTCGAAAATGACGAGATCAAACTCCGTCAATTTTTCTATGAAGAGTTCGTCTTGCGGAAATTCGATAAGCGCGAGTTCGCTCTCCAGCGCATTATCAGTTTGCGCTTTCTCAAGCGGGCGCAGAATTGTAAAGTGAACGAGGTCGATCGCCGGATCAGATTTCAGCAAATTGCGCCATACCCGCTCGCCGGCGTGCGGCTCGCCCGATATCAGGAGCACGCGCAATCGGTCGCGGATCGCGGAGATCTGCAACACAGCGATGTTGTTTTTCGCCGTCAATTCGCCGTCGACCGGCTGGACCTCAAGCTCAATCACGGTTTTCCCCGGATGCGGAAGGGGCGCCGTGAAATACGCCTCGACGCCGACCGGCACCGGCTGGCGAAGCGCTTCCTCGCCGTCGACGCGCAGCATGACGACCGCTTGCCCCCGATCGGTGAGCGGCGCTTCGTCCAGACCGAGATCGTCGATGCGGAAACTGATCTCGACGCCCTCGTTCACGATGCCGTAGCGGGGTGATCTGGTCATCGTCACCTTGCGGTCGAATTCGCCGGGGCGCCCCGTGGTGAGCAGATGAATCGGCGCCCCGTTATTGAGCCCGCGAGGCGCAAGCTTGTCCGTCGCCTGTCCGTCGGTGATGACAAAGACGGCGCTCAGGCGCGCGCTTGGATTGTCGCTGACCGCCGCCGCTATCGCGTCGCCAAGCCGGGATTCCTCATCGCCGCCGACGCTGGTTCGGATGATTTCGACGCCGCCGAGCTCACGAAGGGAATCCTCAATCATCTTCGCCGCGTCGCGCGTCGCATCGCCCCGTCCGTCAAGTTTGTTGCTGCCGCTTTCGTCGCTGATAACGACCGCCAGATCGTCAAGCGGGGTCTTTTCAGCCGTCCGAATCTGCGGATTGAGGAGAAGTCCGAGCAATGCGATGACGGAAGCGATCCGCAACACGGCGCTTACGGGCGTTCGCCAGACGGCGATGAGAGCGGCAAGCGCCGCAAGGACGGCGATAGCTGCAATCGCCGGAAGCGGAATTAGCGGCGCGATGACGATGACATTCATTTGCGCCCGAGCCTTTCGAGCAGGATAGGCGTGTGAACCTGATCGGATTTGTAATTGCCGGTGAGCGCGACCATGACCATGTTGACGCCCGCCCTGTAGGCGCACTCGCGCGCATTTCGCGGGACGGCGCCTTCACGGGCGGCGCAGGGCCGGGCGCTCGCGCGGATCGGCAGCAAGGGTTCGCCTGTCTCGTCGCTGGCCCAGGCGCCGGCCCAATCGCGTCCGCCAATGATCACGGGCGTCACGGAATCATTCGGGCCGTCTCCCGACTGGACCCAAACCGGCCGCGCCGCCGTTCGCCCCGGCAAATCGGAAAGCAGGTAAAACGATTTGTTGAGCACGTGTTCGGCCCCGATCGGCTCGAGTGGCGGCAGATCGAGGCCTTTAAGTATTTCTTTCAGCGCGGCGCCTTCGGGCGTGTCGACGCCGGCGATCGCGCGCTCGTCGTCGCGGGTGTCGAAGACGATCAGGCCGCCGAAGCGCATGAACGTTTCGATATTCGCCAGGGCGCGCTCAGACGGCGCGGCGGCGCCTGGCGTCACCGGCCAATAAAGGAACGGATAAACGGAGAGGTCGTCCGTTTCCGGGTCGACGGGCGCGGGCTGCGCCGGCTCCGCCGAAGTTCGCGCCGACAGTTCGCGCGTGAGACCCTGCAAACCTGAAAGCGAGATTCTGTCGGTCGTCGGATCGCCCGTCTTCACGTAGGCGAGGCGCATGTTGAGCGCGGCTTCTTCGGCGGCTGCGGAAATCGGACGGTCGAGCGGCTGCGCTGAAACAGGATCGAACGCCGCCATCGCAACGCTGAAGCCGAAGGCGATCAGAAACGGCGATTTTCCCGCAATCCGCAAGGCGATCAGGCCGTCAGCGATGAGCAACAAGAGCGCGGCTATGAACAGCGCCGGAGCGATCTTGACGGGCGGCTCGGCAGAATAGGGAACCTCTATTGCGCCTGCAATGTCGAGTCGCTGGAATTCGTCGTCCGCCTTGACGACGTTGAGCGCAATGGGCGCCTCCGGCGATCCGTAAAGTCCGGGCGGGCGGCCGAACTCCGGCCCGCTGGAAATCTCCTCCAGCGTGGACGGCGCAAGATCGCGCGCCGGTTGGCGCAGCGCGCCATAGCCGTCGAGCACGCGATAGGGCGCCGCACGCAAGTCTTCGCCCTGCTCAAGTTTCTGCGCGCCTCTCGCCGACATGAAGGCGAGCTTGCGCAGCATGTCGATAAAAAGCGAAGACAAGGGAAGGTCCGACCAGTCAGGTGTCGCAGTGACATGGAAGAGGACGAGCGCGCCCGCGCCGATCGCTTGTCCGGTGACGAGCGGCGTGCCGTCGCCGAGACTCGCCCAGGTGCGTTCGCTGGTCTCTCCGCCGGGTTCGGCGAGGATCTGCTTGCGTATAAAGACGTCACGCGGCGGAAGGAGTCCCGCGAAAGGCCCGTTCTCAGGAAACGCGCCCAGACTCTGAGGCGTTTCCCAGGTCAGCGCGCCGCCGAAGGCGCGGTCGCCGCCGCGCAGTTCGACGGGCAGGAGCAGCGGCGACGACTCCTCGGCCGCCCGCGCCAGCGTCGGCCCTGCAAATCGAATGACGACGCCCCCTTTTTCGATCCACGCCGACAATTCTTCAGCGTCGCTCGCCCTAATCGTTCCGATGTCATCAAGGACAATGACTGAGACATCGGCGGCGATCAGGCCCTCAAGAGTGTCGGTCGTGAACGTCGCATATGGTTGCAGCGCCTGCGTTACGTAATGCTGACCGGCCAGAAGCGGATCGATATTGGCTTCCCCGCTGTTCAGAAAGCCGATCAAGGCCCGCCGGTCGCGCGCATCGACGAGCTGCACGGAGCCTGCGGAAGGGGCGCCCTCGACCCGCGCCATCGCAACATCGTTTTGAAGAGCGAGCGGAAGATCGAGCGTGACTTCGGCTTCTGCGTCGCCCTCGTTGAGAACTGCGCCGCCGCGCGCAAGCTCGCGCCCGTCTCGCGAAATCGCCACTATGTCGCCTCGCCATGCGCCTTCGGTCTGGTTCGAAATCCGATAGGTCAGCCCACCGTCCGTTCGGACAGGAGGACGCAATATGATCAAGGGCGTCCGGGCGTCGATATGCGTCCGGACCGAACCGAGCGCGCGCAGCGAGCTCATGAGATCGTTCGCGCCCGGACGGTGAACGCCGTCTGCGAGCCAGGAAATATCTGCGTCCTTCACGACGCCTTTGAGCGGCGATAACCGCTTTGCCGCAGCGGGATAATCAGGCGGAAGAGGTTGCGGTTGCAGGTCAGCCGCCTCGTTCAGAAACTCTTCTGCGGTCATCGGCCGAGGCGGCGCCAGGTCATCCGAAACGGTGGCGACAAGAAATATCTCGCGGTTCGCAGCCGCGGCCTGATTGGCGAGCGCGCGCATGGCGTCGCGTCGCAGCCGCCAGCCGGGCGCGGCGATCCAGGTGTTGTCGACGACGACGACGAGCGGTCCGGAACCGGCGGGCGGCGACGGCGCATTGATGACGGGTCCTGAAATGCCGACGATCGCCAATCCGGCAACGGCGACGCGAAGCAGTATCAGCCACCAGGGGGTCCTGTCGGGCGTTTGGCTCGTCCTGGCGAGACGCCGCAGGATTTCAAATGCCGGAAACGTCACTTGCTGCGGCGACGGCGGCGTCGCGCGCAACAGGAGCCATATCGCGGGCAGCGCCAGAAGCGCTGTCAGGACGGCCGGCGATGCGAATGACAAGTCGCCCATCGGCGGCTCAATCCTTAAAAAAGTCGGCGGTCAAAAACCGCGTCTCCGCTCATCTCCCAACGCCGCGTAGATCGAAAGCAGGGCCGCGCTCGCCGGCGCATCCGTTCGGTGAGCGACGAACGTCCAACGGAACCGGCTGCAAATCGCCCTCAACGCATCGCGATGGGCGCCGAACGCTCGCAGATAGGAGTCCCTTAGCGCTCCTGCGTCGCCGAAAATAATCCGGTCCCGGCTCTCGGGATTGCCGAATTCGGTCCGGCCCCGAAATGGGAATTCTTCTTCGAACGGATCGACGATCTGAACGAAAAGCCCTTTGGCGCCGAGCGATGCGGCGCGCGCCGCCTCAGCAGCGACGGCGTCAATATCGGCGTAAAAATCGCTGATGAAGACGACGCTTGAATGCGAACTTGCGGGAAAGGGCGGCGGCGTCGACGCCGACTCGTCAAAGAAATCGACCCCAAGCGCCTCCAAAAAGCGCGCCGCCGCATTTCGCCCGTGAAAAACGCGCGCGCGTTTAGAGATGACGCCGATGCGCTCGCCGGCCTGAGCGAGAAGTGAAGCGAGAGCGACGGCGAGCACGTCAGCGCGCCGCCTTTTTGTCGGCAGCGTGCGCGATGACGCATAATCGAGGGACAGCGACGGGTCGCGCCAGATCCAGACCGCGGCTGCTGCGTCCCATTCGTTCTGGCGGACATAAAGCCGATCCGCGGCGCGCGCCGATTGCCGCCAATCGATCGCCGATACCGGATCGCCGAAGGCGTACGCGCGATGCTGCCAGAAAGTCTCGCCGGGACCAGCCCGCCGGCGACCATGCAGTCCGGTGGCGACGCTCTGCGCAATGCGTTCGGCTTCAAGCAGCAACGGCGGAAACGCCGACGCCAGCGCTTCGGCTTCGCGCCTGACATGATTTCCGCCGGACCACTCTCGTGATTGCGCCATATCAAATCGCTCTGTCGACGATTTCGTCGATAAAGCTGTCGATTTCGACCCCTTGTGCGCGCGCCGTGAAATTGAGCGCCATGCGGTGGCGCAGAACCGGCTTCGCCAGGAAGCGGATGTCCTCAAGCGACGGCGCCTTGCGGCCGTCGATAAGAGCGCGCGCGCGAGCTGAAAGCGAAAGCGCCTGGCTTGCGCGCGGGCCAGGCCCCCAGCCGACAAGCTCTTTCACGCGCGCGGACGCACTCTCTGTCGGACGCGCGCTGCGAACGATCGCCAAAATGGCGTCGACAATTCGCTCCGAGATCGGCATCTGCCGGACAAGACGCTGCGCGCGCATGAGGTCGGCCGCCCGCATTGCCGGTTCCAGCGTCGCGTTTTGGGCGCCCGTCGTGGATATGAGCATTTGCCGTTCCGCCGCTTCATCCGGGTAGCCGACGTTTATCTGCATCAGAAACCTGTCGAGCTGCGCTTCAGGCAATGGATAGGTGCCTTCCTGCTCGATCGGGTTTTGCGTTGCGAGCACGTGGAACGGGGACGGCAGATCATGGCGCGCGCCGGCGACGGTCACATGGAGTTCCTGCATGGCCTGCAGCAAGGCGGATTGCGTCCGCGGGCTGGCCCGGTTGATCTCATCCGCCATCAGCAGTTGGCAGAAGATGGGTCCTGGAATGAACCTGAATTCGCGCCGGCCGCCATCCGTCTCTTCGAGGACTTCCGAACCGAGCACGTCCCCGGGCATCAGATCCGGCGTGAACTGGACGCGCTTTTCTGTGAGGCCCATCAGGCCGGCGACTGAAGCGACGAGGAGAGTTTTTGCGAGGCCGGGCGCGCCGACGAGGAGGCCATGGCCGCCGGCGGCCAGCGTCGCCAGCGTCAGTTCAATGACTTCGTCCTGTCCGAAAATCACCCGGCCAAGGCTTTCGCGAGCCGCGAGAAAGCCGGCGGCGGTTTCTTCGAACTCTCTCAAAATATCGGAGTCGGCCATTCTTTTTCACCCGAGGCCCGGACAGTTCCGG
>CALKYG010000192.1 GCA_938003575.1 uncultured Alphaproteobacteria bacterium | reverse complement strand
TCATGCTCGCCGGCGGCGACAAGCGCGGCGCCTATGACATGTTCCAGCTGGCGCTTGAATGGAACCCGCACGAACCCCACGCCCGCGAACGCGCCAAGAAACTGCGCGACGAATTGAGCGGGCAGGAGATTTAAGGGGCGGCGGAATTTAGGCGGCGCAGCGCGGATTCAAGGCGGATTTTCGCCGAGAGCGGACGTTCGCCGCAGGTGCGTTTGATGTCTACAACGCGGGCAGACCGGACATCTTGCTTCTTAGAATTGATCCATAAATTTAGAGGATATTCATTTGCGGTATCAACAGGAATTGCCGCGTTTTTGACAATTCAAATCTGAACAGTTTTCGCGCCAAAAAAACTCCAGTCAACGCTGGTATTGATCAGGGTTGGCGCCGCTTCCGTCTGCTCGACTCCCGCCTGCCCGTTGCAGATTGGAAAGCATCCTTGGCAATCAAGAAAGCTACTCAGGAAGAAGCTCTCCATTTCAAACAGGTCGCGCGCGCCGCAGCCCTGGAGCACGTCTTTTGAATGACAGGTAAATCTGACCTTATGATTGGCGGCATAGTTCCTGATTCCCTCATTGCCTGATTGTCCCGTCAGGTGGCCGCGCAGACGTTTGCCGATACTGTTTTGCGTCGACTCACTCATGCCGATATAGATTAGCCGCGAGCGTCCAAAGGGATAGGCAATCGCCAGTTCGTCAAGATAAATGAAGTAAATACCGACAGTTCCCCGCACTAACTTGATCTCGTGCTCGTGCAAATTGTATGATTCCGAAAATGTAATCCGCATCAAATATTTCTAGGTTGCAAGCGCTATGGCTGACAAGGAAATAAAATCGGCAAAGGACGTTGTGAGCGAATTTCTCGAATCGTTGGCAGGGAGCGCCGACCTTGATGCAAGGACCGTTGCATCAATCAGCGCCCTGCGCGACGAGGGCAAGCTGACCAAGACCAATCTTTTGCGCCGCCTTGAGGCGGACCGCGCCGCCGATCCGGCCGCGCCCGTGCAGGAAGCAGGGGGTGATGACTAAGCTGCGCCATCTGAATGCCGCCGCTTTTCGCGGCGCCCGGTTCGACCTTCCCCTGGATTTTACCAAGGATCACCGCAGCGTCGCGATCTACGGCGAGAATGCAGCGGGCAAAAGCACGATCACCGACGCCCTGGAATGGTTCGTCAACGACAAGGTGGAGCATTTATGGCGGGACGACTGCAAGCAGGAGGCGTTGCGCCACGCCCAGTGCGGGGACGGCGATATCACGCAGGTTAAGATCGCCTTCCAGGGACAGGAGCTATCCGGGACAAAATCGCTTTCAGCCGATCTCAAAACGAGTGTCGCCTACAGCAATGATGCTTGCGAACAGCTCGTCAAAAACATCAATGAAGATAATTTCTATCTGCGCCACGCTCAGATCACCGGGTTTCTTGCGAAAACTAAAGGGGAAAAGCGCAAGCAGATCGCATCGATCATCGGTTATGACGAGATCGTCCAGTTCCGCGACGTGATCCAACAGACGAAAAACGCCCTGCAGAAAGAGGCCGCCTACACTAGCGCCAAAGCCCGGCTCGACCAGCTAAAATCAAAATCCATGGAGCTTGCAGGCGAACAGCTCACGACGAAGGCAGGCTTTTATCACAAGGCGAACGCGCTCGCCGGGCCGATGGCGCTGAAAACGGCGATTGCGGATGAAAAGAGCTATGAAGACGCGCTCAAGGAGCTGCGCGCCAAAGGCTCAGATCCGCAAAAAATTAAGGCCGCCGAACGGCTCGGGCAGCTCGAAAAATCCTGCAACAGCTTCAAGGACGAATTGGAGGCCGTCAAATCGGCGCTCGCGGCATTCGAGGCCCCTAATAATGAGCTTTGCAAGGAAAAGGAGAATGTCAGCAAGCTGCGTATCGGGGAGTTCCTGGCCAAGGGGAACCAAATCATCGCGGACGGCATCTACAGCGATCCCAATTGCCCCTTTTGCCTGAGCGATTACGATCTTGACCAATTGCAGCAGGAAGTCGGGACCCGGCTTGCTGCGATGGCGGCGCTTCAGCAGAAATTTGATTCGGTCAAGGTCCTGAAAGACAAGCTGATCGAAGCGATCACCAATGCCGGGCGGCGGGCCAAGAGTTTCGGCGATGACTACGCCGACTTGGATACGTTTAAGAAACTGATCACCGAAACCGGCGGCGGGGCGGACACGCTGCGCCAGCTATTTAAGGATATCAATAAATCCTTTGAAGCGTTTGAGCCGCTTCCCACTAGTGACACGCTAAACGTCAAGCTTGATGATCTTGCCGCCCTTGCCGACAGTTCAGCCGAGCAGGCGCAGGAAGAGGCCGGCAAGCTCAAGCTGACCGAGCAGGAAGAAGCCATTACCAAGCTGATCGCCACGCTCGCCTCGCTGCACGAACTTGTCGGAACCTATTTAAGGCACGATACCACGGTCAAGCGTTATCAGGCGCAGTTTTTAACGCTGGAAAAGATTTTCGACGCCTTCATTAAGGTGCAGAACGAAGCCTTGCAGGCCGTGCTCGATAAGATCAGCGGTGATGTCGGCGCTTTTTACGCAAAGCTGCACCCAAAGGAGAATGTCGATAAAGTCCGCCTCAGGATGATCGGCGAAGAAGGGGTTGAGTTTGAATATTCCTTTCATGGCAACCCGACCCAGCCGCCGCAGAAGTATTTAAGCGAAAGCCACCTCAACAGCCTTGGCATCGTCCTGTTCCTGGCCAACGCCCGCATCTTTAATAAGAAGGCAAGATTCCTGGTTCTCGATGATATCGTCACCAGTTTTGATACCGGGCACCGTCGCCGCCTGCTGCGGCTGCTTAAGGAAGAGTTCGCCGACTGGCAGATCGTCCTTCTGACCCATGAATCCGTCTGGTTCGATCTGATCAAAAGAGAACTCCGGGAAAGCGGGTGGCTTTTCAAGGAGGTGAAAGCGGACAGCGATAACGGCATCCTACTCGATGAGAGCCCGGCGACGTTTCGTTCATTAATCGAAGCCAAGCGCGGCAAGCTCGATGTGACCAACGACCTGCGCAAACTGCTCGAAGCGACCCTCAAGGAAATCTGCTACGCCCTGGAAGTCAAGGTTGCGTTCAGATTCAACGATGTCAATGAAAGGCGCATGGCGGACGAGCTAACCAGCCAGCTTCGCTCCACCCTGAAGTCGAAATCTCCCGAAACGGCCAAGCACAGCGTTTTTTCCGATCTTGCCGGATCGACGCTGATCGCCAATCTCGGCTCGCACGATAATCCCGAACCCATCGTCGGCGAGGATATTGACGTTGTGCTTGAGGATATCGACAAGCTTGCGGCCCTGTTCATCTGCGGCAAATGCAATCGCCCCGTGCGCGCCGATGCGAATGTGCCGGGCGAAAAGAAAGTGTCGTGCAGCTGCGGACATTGTAAGATCGATTGGAAGGATTAGCTTCGCCTCAATTAATTCGATTGATGGCAATGCCAATGTCCGGTTTGAGGATTTTGCCGACATTCAATCTGGCCATGACAAATGATCGGATCGCATCGGTTTCTGTCATTGGAAGTTTTACGGTTGCGCCCCTCAACCGACACGGCATCGGGCAATGTGAGCGCTCACTCACATAATTCGCCGTTCCGGCGAAAAGACGCGTGCGAATACATCTTTTCGGCGGCTTGAAGCGGGCGCGGAAGCGCCCATGTGAAGACGTT
This sequence comes from uncultured Alphaproteobacteria bacterium, assembly GCA_938003575.1. Lineage (GTDB taxonomy): Bacteria > Pseudomonadota > Alphaproteobacteria > Caulobacterales > Parvularculaceae > Amphiplicatus. The sequence continues at coordinate 161 of CALKYG010000192.1, read as the reverse complement.
GCGCGCATTGATGCTCGCGCGGCTCTTTGACAATTGAATATCGGTTTCGCGTTCGGCGAGTCTTTGAGGCGGCTGAACGGCGAGGAACGGATCGGCCGTCGTCAATTTCCCCAGGCTGGGGAAATTCACGATTACGGAAAATCCGGACAAATCTCCTGAAC
>CALKYG010000191.1 GCA_938003575.1 uncultured Alphaproteobacteria bacterium | reverse complement strand
CCGCATCGTGCGCAGCCATGCAATGGCGCTCAGCCAAGTCAGGTCGCTGCTCGCCCGTCCCGGAATACGTGCAGAGTTTGCAGGCGACACCGCCGGCGCGGCGCGCCGTCTCGCTGAGGGCGGGCGTCGCGATGAAGCGGTGGTCGCGTCGGCGAAAGCGGCGGAGATATACGGTCTTGATATTCTAGAGGCGGACATCGAAGACGCCGGCCATAATACGACGCGCTTCCTGGTCATGGCGCGCGACCTCCTCGATCCGGGCAGGGAGGGGCGCGTATTGACCACTTTCGTCTTCGAGGTGCGAAACATTCCCGCCGCTCTCTATAAGGCGCTTGGCGGCTTTGCGACGAACGGCGTCAATATGACGAAGCTTGAAAGTTACATGCAGGGAGGCTCGTTCAGCGCGACCATGTTCTACGCCGATGTCGAAGGTCATCCCGATGACTGCAACGTCAAGCTCGCCTTTGAGGAGCTTGCGTTCTTTTCAACGCGTTTCAAAATGCTCGGCGTCTATCCATCAGCGCGCAGTCGCTGACCGGCTGGTATCGCAAGAAAGAGGCTGTAGGCTCTCTCCCTCTCGGAGAAAATGCGGCGCGCGATTCAACTCTCACGCGACGCTTGTGTGTAAAATAGCGACGCCCCCTTACTTCAGGCCGGGCGTTCGCTAGAATCCGCGGCGCGTCGGAATAGTCCGGAGTTCCGGTCGCCTTGATGATGCCGGGGTCCGGGCGGAGATCTGAATATGAAAGCAATTGCACGCCGCGCCGCGTTCTGTTCCGCCGCCGCGATGATTGGGCTTTCGTTCGCCGATGCGACTGCGGCTGACAACCGCAAGCCGACAATCACAGAAAGGCAAATGTACGGATATGTCGGCGATGAGGCGAGTTTGCTCCTGTCCCGAAGCGCGCTTCAGCGCCTGGATACGCGTGCAGGCGCCCATGAAAAAAAGGATTCTGTGCGGCGCGTCGCGTTCTGGCACAAGGCGCTGTTGGATGCGATCGCGGTCGATCTGACTGCTGATCCCAGTACCGGCGCCCCGCCCGCAGATCAGGTCGGCCCGACACGCGCGAGCCGCGCGCTCGCAATGACCCAGATTGCGGTATTCGACGCGGTCAATGCGTTTGAACAAAGATACAACGCCTATAATGATATCGGCGAGGCGCCGGCTAACGCCTCAATGAACGCAGCGATCGCCTACGCCGCACATGACGTGCTTGTCGCCCTTTATCCTGGTCAGAAGAAACGTATCGACGAACTCCTCGCAGCCGATCTGATGACGCTTTCGGAGCCGCGGTCGGCGATCAGTCGCGGACGCCGGATTGGAAAGGCTTCCGCCAGCGCCATCATGATGCGCAGGGCGGCGGATAACTCCTTCGACCCGGAGCCCGATTACGGGGAAGGCGGACGAATCGCATCGGGTTCGTCAACACACTATGGAACGCCGGTGAATGGCGGAACTGCGCTAATGTATGAGTGGACGCCCGATCCGCTTACCCCCAATCCCTCAACGCCGTCAGGCGTGAATGAACTTGCGCTCGGCGCCTATTGGGGCGGCGTCACCCCTTTCGCGCTCACAAGCGGAAATCAATTCCGTGCACCGCCGCCGCCGCCTCCGGGATCGGCCGCCTATGTCGCCGCGTATAATGAGGTCGCCGCCGTCGGCGGTTCTCCGGACAATACCGGGACGCAAAGCGTGTCGACTCCCCAGACACGCTTCATCGGAAATTATTGGGGTTATGACGGTGTCCCCAGGCTCGGAACGCCGCCGCGCCTCTTCGCGCAAATCGCCGTTCAGGTCGCGATGGACAAGGGTGTCAGGAATGCTGCGGATCTCGCGCGTTTCCTGGCTATGGTTCACGTTGCGTTGGCTGACGCCGGAATCGCTGCGTGGGACAGCAAATACTATTACAATTACTGGCGTCCAGTGACCGCAATCCGGCGAGGCGACAGCGTTCCGTCGACAGCGACTGATGCAGGCTGGAGCCCCGTCGGCGTCTCCGTGATCAACACTACTGCGCCTATTCGCGCGACGCCGCCATTCCCGGCGTATCCGTCGGGGCACGCGACGTTCGGCGCCGCGACTTTCGAGATCATGCGACGGTTTTACGGCCACAGAACTCCTTTTACGTTCGTCTCAGAAGAATATGACGGAAACGGCGTCGATCCTTTTGGTACGCCGCGGCCACTAGTGCCCGTCCGTTTTGATTCATTCACCGAGGCCCAATTCGAAAACGGATTGAGCCGCATTTATAATGGCGTCCATTGGAGCTACGACAACACACAAGGACAGGCGATCGGGGTGAAAGTCGGACGCCATGTGCTCGACGGCATAGAGCCTTTCAGGAAGAAGAAGGCCAAGTGAGCGTGTTGCAAGCGGCAGGCAAGCTTCTATTCGTACTCTTGGCGGCTGGCTGCGCCGTCGATCGCGCCGGGGACATGGCCGCCTCGGAACCGCCGCATCCAGAATTCGTCGAGCTTGGCGCTGACGGAATTGGCTCGCCGTTTACAAAAGAGACCGTATTACGGTTGAACGCGATCGTCGAGAAATCGCTGGAGATCATCACGGATTATGATCGTGAGATCCCCGGACTGCGGCGTCTCATCTCAGCTGCGTCGGCTAAAGGTGCGACGGCGTCGGACAAACGCAATGGGGCGGCGGCGGTCGAGAGGTTGGGCGACTTTTCGGCGCGCGCGTCAGCGGCGCGCCGCGAAATGGCTCTCGCTGTCGCCGAGCTGAAAACAAGGGGCGAAAGGCACAATGAAGCAATCCTCGCGGGTATGGTGGCTTTTGTCGAAAAGGTCGATGAGGAAATATCGACCGAAACGGAAGCGATGCGCAGCCGCTTTGACGACGCGATGGGAAACTAGCGCGGCGACTGCTCAAGCGAGATCCAGCGCTCAATCAGGCGCCGGGCGATCGTAAATCTCGGCGGCAATCGGATGTCGTCGCGTGTTTCGCCTGCGAGAAGCGAGCGGATTTCGGCGCTTTCGACCCAGCGCGCCTCGACAATCTCCTTGGTATCAAGACTGAGTGCGCGATCCTTTGCGTCTGCGATGAAGCCCATCATCAGCGACGACGGAAACGGCCAGGGCTGCGAGAACTGATAGCGGACAGCTGTGAGGGCGACGCCGGCTTCCTCGCGCAGCTCGCGCACGGCGCATTCTTCCGGCGTTTCGCAAGCCTCCACAAAACCGGCCAACGCTGACAGAAAGCCGGACGGGAAATGCGGACCGCGGCCGAGAAGGCAGGCGCCGTCATGCACGGCGAGGACGATCGCAACAGGGTCCGATCTTGGAAAGTGTTCCGCCCCGCATTCTGGGCAATGTCGTTTTGCGCCGCCATCCTTAATCTCTGTCATCGACCCGCATACGGCGCAATGCCGATGCCGACGATGCCAGTCGAGGAGCCAGCGCGCCTGGCCGATGATTGCGAGGTCCCCCTCCTTCAAAGAGAAGGCGGCCTCGCGCAGCGGCGTATAGGCGCCGAATTCCGCGAACGGGGCGTCGCCTGGCGAAGCCGCGGCGGAAAGATCGACAGCGAAATGCGGCACATTTCCTTTTAGGCCCAAAAAGACAATCGGCGCCGATGATGGAAATTCGCTGCGCGCGGAGGCGGCGAGAAACACTGCCGCGCCGTCGCGAAGCAGCGGATCCCCGCGATAAAGCGGGAGAAAGACGCTCAACGGGTCGGAAACGCGCGCATCGACCCATTCGGGAAGAGTGCGCGCGTCGCAGGCGCGATCAAGCGGATTGCCGGCGAAGGCGATGATGTCCGCAACGTGCATGACAAGGATCTACAGCCGTACGCGACCGGAGGCCAGCGGCGGGCGCAGCACCGATCAGGATTTCAACGCGGACCGTCGCAGAACGAGAATAGCTAGCGCGAAGACCCAGCTTGCGCACGCGGAATAGAAAAGGGCAGCGGAGAATTTTGTAGGAGCGCCGTCAGTCCACTCAACAGGCGTTCTGACGCCGAGCGGAGTGAAGAGATGAAACAGGATGGCGCCAGACATGACGCCGAATGCGATAAGTGCACCTGCAAATTGCGACAGATTGGCGAAGCGAGTCCTCTTTATTGAGACAAGCAGCAGCGGCGCGGCGATCAAGAGGACTGAGGAGGCAAGCTCGCCAAGCCCGATGATCCACGGACCTGCGGGGTAAAAGAGCCCGATCCCTGACCACTCCTTCAACGTTTCGAAAATATGACGGGGCGTCGGATGGCCAGTGAATTTGAACCGCAGCGAATCGAGAAAAATGACTGAGATGAAAAGGCCGCCTGCCCAGGGGAGGAAACGTCGAATCATGCTGTGTGACCCCTCGATCGTCCGGTCAATGGTTGAAGCAAGCGCCTACCACACGGCCGCCCGGGGGCGGTCTTCACAATCGGCCCTCTTGCGTTCACAGCCTCGAGCGCGGATATAGCGCCTCGGAAGGCTGGCGGACGGACCTCTCGCCAACCCGGTCAGGTCCGGAAGGAAGCAGCCGTAACGAGTTTCGGCCCGGGTCGTTTCAGCCTTCCACCTTCCCGCCAGCCGGAACACGGCGGTTTTGATGAAAATTTTCCTGACAGGTGATTCCGACTTTGCCGGCGGCGCAATCGCGTGGTCTTTTTCGCGGCGTTATTCGATTATGGCGCTGTCGCGATCAGAAGGGAGCTATGCGGTGCTGCAGTCGGCCGACGCGCAGCCCGTGCGCGGCGATCTCGAAAACATGGCGGCCGCGGGCGTCGAGATTGGGGAAAAATCTGCGCCCGGCTGGCTCGTTCGTCTCATAGCCGACCTGACTGGCCCCTCGTCCGCATTTCAAATTCGAAAACGCCGCCGCCAGTCACGCGGTTTGCCGCCTATATCATGAGCCGCGCCCGCACAATCAACGACGCCAGGGGGCGCGCTGAACTCGGCCACTGACCAGTTACGACCGTCGCGGAAGGTCTCGCGCGCCTTGCGGGATAAGGCCGGGAAAGGATATTGACCCTTATGGCAGCCGTTTCCGAAAAAACGCCTTATCAGGTTCTCGCGCGCAAATACCGCCCGCAGAATTTCGACGATCTCATCGGCCATGGCGCGATGGTGAAGACCCTGCGCAACGCCTTTGCGACAGGACGCATCGCGCACGCCTATGTTCTGACCGGCGTTCGCGGCGTCGGTAAGACGACGACGGCGCGAATCCTGGCCCGCGCGCTCAATTATGTCGGACCAAACGGAGAAGACAACGGACCGACGATCGATCTTCTGGTCGAAGGCAGGCACTGTCGCGCGATCGCCGAGAGCCGCCACCCGGATGTTTTCGAGATGGACGCGGCCTCGCGCACGGGCGTCAACGACATTCGCGATCTCATTGAGGGCGTGCGCTATGCGCCAATCGAGGCGCGCTATAAGGTTTACATAATCGACGAAGTGCACATGTTGTCGACGCCAGCGTTCAATGCGTTGCTGAAAACGCTGGAGGAGCCGCCTCCGCATGTGAAATTCATATTTGCGACGACTGAAATCCGAAAACTGCCGGTTACAGTCCTGTCACGTTGCCAGCGATTTGATCTGCGTCGCATCGACATTGAAATGTTGACCGATCACCTGTCGGCGATCGCCGAAAAGGAAAACGCGAAGGTCGAGCGCGAAGGCCTTTTCATGATCGCGCGTGCGGCGGAAGGCTCGGTGAGAGACGGGCTTTCGATCCTCGATCAGGCCCTGATCCAGCGCGCAAGCGCGGATGAAACCGTCAGTGCGGAAATGATCCGCGGCATGCTCGGCCTCGCCGACCGCACGCAGACATGGGACCTTTTGGCGTTTGCATTGAAAGGCGATGCAAAGCGAGCGCTCGAACTTTACCGCTCTCAATTCGACGCCGGCGCCGATCCCGCCGTTATTCTCCGCGACCTCCTTCAGATCGTTCACTTGCTGACGCGTGTCAAAGTTGCTGGAATCGAGGCGGCGAGCCACGGTGCGGCGGGCGAGGCGGACGCAAGTCGCGCCCGCGATATGTCGGCGACGCTTGCGACGAATACGCTGACGCGAGCATGGTCGCTGTTGATGAAAGGTCTCAGCGAGACGCTGACTGCGCCGGATCCGGTCGCAGCGGGAGAGATCGCGCTTATCCGACTCGCCTTCGCCGCGGATCTTCCAACCCCCGATGAAGCGCTGAAACTGCTTGCTGGCGGCGCTTCGGCTTCACCTACGCCCCGAGCCGCGCGCCCAACACCCGGATCATCAACGCTGCAGGCGGCCTATTCAGAGCCGCAGCACGCTCCCTATCCTGTATCATCGGCGCCGCCGGGGCCGAAACTTGAGAGTTTCCTCGACGTTGTTCGTCTTGCCGACTTGAAGCGCGACGCAAAGCTCAAGGTTGAACTTGAGAGCTACGTGCATCTCATATCTTTCGAGCAAGGGCGCATTGAGCTGAGGATGCATGACCGCGCGCCTAGCGATCTCGCCGGACGTCTGATGCAGCGGTTGAGAGATTGGACCGGGCGGAAATGGGCCGTCACGATCAATTCGCAGGCGCCGGGCGGGGATACGTTGCGCGACGCGCGAACGGCGGAAGTTCTCGCCCACCCGCTTGTCAAAAAAGCGTTGGAAGTCTTTCCGGATGCGGAAATCATTTCAATCCGCGACCCAAAGACGCGCGACGAGCCGGTAGGCGATATCGCGCAGCTGTTCGAGGAAGAAGGCGACAATCAATGAAAGAT
>CALKYG010000190.1 GCA_938003575.1 uncultured Alphaproteobacteria bacterium | reverse complement strand
CCCTATGAAATCACCGTGCCCGGCGGCTCCGTCGAGTATTTCAACGAAGAGCCCGGCGCCGTCTGGATGGAGCGCGTCACGCGCATCTATGAAAGCGCGGTCTGGCTCAATCCGATCCCTGAACGCCAGTGGGACTATTCCGGCTCCATCAGGATGATGCGCGACCTGATGAAGGGGCGCATGTACCCGCTGACGCTTTCGGGCATCGACGCGGCGATGACCGAGCTGAGACGCTGACCGCGTTCAGCCGAGCGCGGATGCGACGGCGCGCTCGATATCCTCAACAGGATGATCCGTCAGGTTCTTGCCGATCTCCGCGACAAGCCGCGCGCGCAGTCCGTCGGCGTAGGCCGTCCGCAATTCCCCGAGCGTGGCCGGCGGGGCGATCACGACAAGCTTGTCGAACCGGTCCGCCTCCGCCGCCTTTTCGAGGAGCGCTGCAAATTCCCTGGCGAATTGCGATTTCGCCAGCTGGTGAAAATCGGTCTGTTCAAAAGACGATTTCCGGACCCCGCCGGCGCGCCCGTCATTCATGCGTCCCGGCCTCGTCGCGCCCTGATCCCTGTTCGGCGGGTTCTCAATCTCCGATACGCGGACGACGCGCAGATCGGGCGTCATGTCGTCGCCCATATTCCTGAAAATGAGGGCTTTTTCGCCGTCAGCGACGGCGACCCAGAGAATTCTGTCGGCAAAATCTCTCATTGGCGCTGACACCTCCGTTCCGCCGTCATCTTCGGCCCTGCGGGCGCCGCCGGCAATGACCTCGATCAAGAATGATCGGGCCGCCGGGGGTCGTCACGGTATTTTTGCGCGAATTCGACCGCTTTGCTCGCCGCGGCGCGCAGATCTTTCAGATGCGCCTCCCGGGCGGCGGCCGCCGGCCCCACCATCCCTTCGGCTTTCTCCGCGAGGTCGCCCAGTCTGAACGCGCCGACGCCGCGCGATGCGCCCTTCAGGGTATGCGCCGCAAGCTTCCAGGTTTCATCGTCGGCATCAGCGGAAAGGCGCGCGCTCAACGATTGCGCCTGCTCGATGAAGATCGTCAGGATTTCATCGAGGAGCGCCCGGTCCCCGAACACATACTGCTCAAGGTGCGAGATATCGATCGGATCGTTCATGTCGCACGCCGCTCAATTCATTTGCGTATCGATGAATCGGATTCGCTTCAAAAGCGCTGAAAACCTTGAGACGATTGGTTAAAGATTCTCCACGTGAATCCGGGAGCGCCGGAATCCGGCTTGGCCGATCGTTCCCGGTCGCCGAAACAGGCGCTCAGTTGGGCGCCGTCTCAGCGGCCTCTTCGTCGGTTGTTATGGCGTCATCAACGGCCTCAGCCGCCTCGTTCGCGGTTTCGGCCGCAGCCGCTCCGGCGTCTTCGACGGCCTCGCCCGCCGCCGCCGCCGCGTCTTCGATTGCCTCTCCAGCCTCGTCGTAGATGTCGTCCGCGGCGTCGAGCGTCTGTTCAGCGGCGCCGCCCGCGGCTTCCGCGCCGTCCGTAAGGGCTTCGCCCGCTCCTTCGACCGCCTCGCCGGCGCCTGTTACAGTGTCTTCAACCGCCTGTCCCGCTTCATCGGGTCTCGTTCCTGTCAGCTTCATCAGGCCGATGATGACGGCGAGCGCCACAAGAATAATCAGAAGAATGCGAAGCATAATGTCCCTCTCGCCTGCTGCGGCCTGCCTTGTATGCGGCGGTTGACCGGCCCTCTCGATCAACCTTTTACAGTCTCATCGCGTCGTCCGGCAACGCCCTGTCGCCCGAATGGGCGAACTTGCCGGGCCTGCCGGTCGCCGCTATCCGGGTGGCGTCGGCCGGCGAGGAGGCGATTGATGAGCGATCCTGCGATATTTCTCGGGAAAGGCGAAATTCCGCAATCCCTGTCGCTCAAATATGCAAATCGTCACGGGCTGATCTCCGGCGCGACCGGCACGGGAAAGACCGTGACGCTCCAGATCCTCGCCGAGGGTTTTTCGAAGGCGGGCGTTCCGGTGTTCGCCGCCGACGTCAAAGGCGACCTTTCAGGGATCGCCATGCCGGGGACGATCAAGGAGTCCCTCGTCGAACGCGCCGCGAAGATCGGCCTTGAAGGATACAAGCCGGAAGCGTTTCCGGTCGTCTTCTGGGACCTTTTGGGGGAAAAAGGACATCCGATACGAGCGACGATTTCGGAGATGGGGCCGCTCCTTCTGTCCCGATTGCTCGACCTCAACGATACGCAGGAAGGCGTTTTGACGCTGGCGTTTCGCGTGGCGGATGACGAAAAGCTGCTGCTGCTCGATCTCAAGGATCTCCGCGCGCTGCTCGTCAATCTCGCTGAACGCGCCGACGAGCTGACCACGCGATACGGCAACATCGCGAAGGCGACCGTCGGCTCCATCCAGCGGCGTCTCCTCGCCCTTGAGGAACAGGGCGCCGATGAGTTTTTCGGAGAGCCGGCGCTCGATCTTCTCGACTTCATACGCCTTGATGAAAACGGCATGGGCGTCATCAACATTCTCGCCGCCGACAAGCTCATGCAGACGCCGAAACTCTATGCGACATTCCTGCTGTGGCTCCTGTCGGAGCTGTTTGAGGAGCTTCCGGAAATCGGCGATCCGGAAAAACCGAGACTCGTGTTCTTTTTCGATGAGGCGCATCTCCTTTTCGACGGCGCGCCGAAGGCGCTGATCGAAAAAATCGAGCAGGTCGTGCGGCTGATCCGGTCGAAGGGCGTCGGCGTCTATTTCGTGACCCAGAACCCGCAAGACGTGCCTGACAGCGTTTCCAGCCAGCTCGGCGCGCGGATTCAACATGCCCTGCGCGGGTTTACGCCGAAAGAGCAGAAAGTGATCAGGACGGCGTCCGAGATGTTTCGTCCCAATCCTTCCTTTTCGACGCTCGAAGCGATCACGCAGCTCGGCGTCGGCGAGGCGCTGGTTTCAACGCTCGGAGCGAAAGGCGCGCCGTCGGTCGTGGACCGGACGCTGATCCGCCCGCCCTCCTCGCGCATGGGTCCGATCACTGACGCTGAGCGCGCGGAAGTCCTGCGCTTTTCCGATCTCGGCGATAGATATGACGAACCGGCGGACCGCGAATCCGCCTATGAAGTCCTCGCGAGGCGCGCCGCCAATCAGCGAGACGACGAGACCAGGCAGGCGCGGCGAATGGAACGCAGGCCGACACGGCCGACCGAACGCCAGCCGGCGCGCCGTTCGAACCGGCAAACCGCGGGCGAAGCCGCTTTCAAGACGGCGGTCCGGACATTTTCGAACATGGTGACGCGGGAGCTCGTAAGAGGCGTGCTTGGAAGTCTCAAGCGCCGGTCGTGACATGGTCCATCCGCCTGCGGACGAACCGCCGCCGGACAGTTCGGCCCGGGACGAGGAGCGGGCGTTTCTCGTTACTGCTGCGCTCGGCGCCGCCCTGATACCAGTCGCTGTCGGCGTCGCGGGCCTCCTCTCGGTCGATATTGTCGCAGCGGCGGGGCTGTCATTCGCCGCCGTGTTCTGGGGTGTCGCCGCGTGTGCGCCGCTCGTCGCCCTGCTCCATTGCTTCCTGAGGACGCAGTGGCGGCCGCTTGCCGAGTTTCGCCAGTCGCAACTGAAGTTCTTCACCGAGATCGGCTTCACGCTGACGACGCGGCGCGCGCTTGTTCTCGCGGCGATCGCCGGACTGAGCGAGGAGCTGCTGTTTCGCGGCGCGGTTCAAACGGCGCTGTCGCGCGACTATCCGTCTGCGCTCGCCGTCATCCTGCCGAACATCGTCTTCGGCGCCCTGCACGCGCGGACATTGCTTTATGCGGTCATCGCGGGTCTGGTCGGCGTCTATCTCGGCGTCTGCTATCACCTGACAGGCAGTCTCGCCGCGCCGGTCATCACGCACGCCCTTTATGACTTTGTCGCGCTCGTCTGGACCCGAAAAGCGATCGACGCGGCGGGCCTTCAGGTCAGATCGGGCCGCGCCGATTCCAGCGATTCCTCGACCGCGGGATAGCCGAGATCATCGGGAATGCGCAGGAAAGGCTTGCCATCCTTCATGATGAGGATCGGCGTCACGGGACGGATGGGCCGCGATGCGGCGAAATCGAAAGCGTCCGCCGCTGATGCGCTGCGTCCGAGCAGGCCGAGATTGCATGCGGTCGGAAAGATGATCTTGCGTTCTCCGCCGGCTCTCGCCGCCAGCGCGTCTTGCGGCGAGATCCAGAGCGCCTCGGTCGCTTCATTCCCGTCTTCCAGAACCGCCTGACCCTCCGGGAAGCGCGCCGCGAAGAACAAAGTGTCAAACCGCCGGTGGAGGCCGGGCGGCGCAATCCAGTGCGCGAAGAGATGCAGCGCGTCACAGGCGAGAACCAGCTTCTCTCGCTTGATGAGGTCAAGAAACAGCAAATCATTCTTTTCAATGCGTTGGCGCCAGTCATTGATCGCCAGGATGCGATCGGCCCCGATGAAGCCGCCATCGGCGTCCCGGGCCAGCAGGACGCCCGTCTCTTCGAAGGCTTCGCGGATCGCCGCAATCTGCGCCGCGCTGACGCCCGCGTCAGCGTCAAGCCCGGATGCGAATAGGCGCCAATCGGGCGATGAATCGCCGGGATCGACGCGTCCGCCCGGAAACACGAGCGCGCCGCCCGCAAACGCGGATTTCTCGTGCCGCGAAATCATCAGGACCTCGAACGCCGGCTGGTCCCGAAGCAGCAACACCGTCGCCGCCGGCGCGGCGTCCCCATCGCGGCCGCCGCTCACAACCCGCCGCCCCGCGTCAGGGTCGGACGCGCATAGGAGGCGTTCGTCAGTCTGACCGGCGCCCAGCCGGCGCCGACAATGGCGGCGTAGGTCGCAAGCTGCATCCAGGCGGGCGCCGGAAAACTCGAATAGTTCGACATGGCGAAGAGCGCCATCGTCGCGGCGACGATCCACGACACCGGCGCCCACTTGCCCGAGATCAGCGTTGCGGCGAGCGCTGCGAGAAATACGCCGACGAACCAGACGGCGACGATCCCCGCCTGGTTGACGACGGGAAGCGCCGTCATGTCCGCCGCCTTGCCGGGATCAAACCCGGACGGAAGCATCGCCGACACGATAAACGAAGCGTAGATGACGATGGCGACGCCGATAAGGACGCCTGCCGTGACGGCGATTACAGAGCGCAACATCAGTCCTCCCGGCCCGCGGCGGGCCGCCATTCGACGCCGATCTTGAGGCGGCATCAGAGCCGCGATCGGAACAAGGCCGCGCTCTTCGCCTAGGCCGCCTTGTAAAGCGTTTCCTTTTTCGCCGCCATGTCGCGGAATTTTTGCGGCGGGTTGAACCTCGCGCCGTATTTCTGGGCGAGGCTCTCCGCCTTGCGCACGAAGGCGTCAATCCCGATCGTATCGATATAACTCATCGGGCCGCCGGTCCACGGCGCAAAACCCCACCCGAAAATCGCTCCGAGATCCGCCGATTGCGGATCGTGCACAATGCCCTCTGCATAACAATGGGCGGCCGGGATGAGCTGTGCGTAAAGGATTCGCTCTTTCACTTCGTCGGCCGTGGGCTGGACTTTCGCGGGCGGGAAATAGTCGGAAACGCCCTTCCAGAGCGATTTCTTGCCGTCCGCCGGATAATCATAGAATCCGCCGCCGGACTTGCGGCCCAGCCGGCCGAGCTTGTCGACCATGACGTTCAAGAGATCTTCAACGCCGCTCGGCTTGTAATCCTTCCCAAGCTCCTTCTTTGTCGATTCCATCACGCGCTTGCCAAGCTCCAGCGATGTTTCATCGACGAGCGCCAACGGCCCGACCGGCATGCCGAGCAATTTCGAGGCATTCTCGATCAGCGCCGGCGAAACGCCTTCCTTCACCATCAACATCGCTTCGTTCAGATAAGGCGGCACGACCCGGTTGGTGTAGAAACCGCGTGTGTCTTTCACGACGATCGGCGTTTTCTTGATCATGCCGACATAATCGAGCGCCATGGCGAGCGCCTTGTCGCCGGATTTCTCGCCCGGAATGATTTCCACGAGCGGCATCTTGTCGACGGGCGAGAAGAAGTGAATGCCGATGAACTGCTCCGGCCTTAAGGAATTCTTCGCAAGGCCCGTGATCGGCAGCGTCGATGTGTTCGAAGCGAATATGACGTCCTTGCCGATAACCGCCTCGGTCTTTTTGATGACGTCGGCCTTGACGTCCGGATCTTCGAACACGGCTTCGATGATCATGTCGACGTCTTTAAGGTCGTCATAGTCCGCCGTCGGCTTGATGCGCGCAAGAAGCTCGTCGCCCTTCTCCTTCGAGACTTTCCCTTTGGCGACGCCCTTCTCCACGATGCCGATCGAATAGCCTTTGCCTTTTTCGGCGTAGCTGAGCTCGCGGTCGAGCAACACGACCTGCGCGCCGCCTTTCGCGGTCACATAGGCGATGCCGGCGCCCATCATGCCGGCGCCCAGCACGCCGACCTTGCCGATCTTCAGTTTTTCAACGCCTTTCGGCCGCTGCTCGCCTTTTTCCGCCGCCTGCTTGTTGATGAACAGCGTACGGATCATGTTCCGCGTCTGCGGACTTGTCAGAAGCTTGCCGAAATACTTGGATTCAATGCGGATCGCCGTGTCGAACGGCACCACGGAGCCTTCATAGATGCAGGAAAGAATGTATTGAACCGCCGGATAATTGTGCTGCGTTTCACGCTGCGCCATCGCATTCGACGCTATGTGAAACTGGACGGCCGCCGGATT
>CALKYG010000189.1 GCA_938003575.1 uncultured Alphaproteobacteria bacterium | reverse complement strand
CAGCTTGCAGGGCGCAGCCTGCCGTTTTCGCGCACATAAGGCCGGTCGAGACGCTGGCGCTTCAAACCGTCCCAGATGAAGCGCGTTTTGTCGGATATCCACTCCTCATTCACGTCCTCATGAAGGCGTGGAAGAATGCGCATCACTTCGCGGCCGCGCGCGTCGACGCGGATGTTGGAGCCCACGGCGTCCATGACGTCGATTGTTTCCGTCTTCGTCAGCTCCCACGGGCGCGCATTGAACGCATAGGGGCGGGACGTCAGCGCGCCGACAGGGCACACGTCGATCAGATTGCCGGTGAGTTCGCTTTCAATCGCCTTTTCAAGATAAGTCGTGATTTCGGCGTTCTCGCCGCGATTGACGAGTCCGAGATCGTCGACGCCTGCGATCTCCGTCGCAAAGCGGACGCAGCGCGTGCACTGGATGCAACGCGTCATCACCGTCTTGATGAGCGGGCCCATGTATTTCTCTTCGACCGCGCGCTTGTTCTCTTGATAGCGCGAGCCGTCGCGCCCGAAGGCGACGGCCTGATCCTGAAGGTCGCATTCGCCGCCCTGGTCGCAGATCGGACAATCAAGGGGATGGTTGATCAGGAGAAACTCCATCACCCCTTCGCGCGCCTTTTTCACCATCGGCGTGTTGGTGAAGAGCTCAGGCGGCTCGCCGTTCGGGCCGCTGCGAAGGTCGCGCACGTTCTGGGCGCAGGAGGCGACCGGTTTCGGCGGACCGCCTTTGACTTCGATGAGGCACATCCGGCAATTCCCGGCGACCGACAAACGCTCGTGATAGCAAAAGCGCGGGATTTCCTCGCCGGCCGCTTCGCACGCCTGCAGCAGCGTAAGGTTTGGCGCGACCTCGATCTCGCGGCCGTTCACTTTGATTTTGCGGGCGTCGGTCATGTCGGGCGTCAGGTCCTCAGTAGACGAAAGCGGGGCCTTCCTAGCGGCATTTCCGGGGCCAGACCAGCCTTCCCCCGCCGCCCGAAGCGACCGCCGGCGGCCGGTGAAACGTCACTTTTTCAGTTCCATGATCCATTCAGGGTCGGCGTGGTCGCCCACCATATAGAGATAGTCATGGACCTTCACGAAGCCGAAGCGTTCATACAGGCGCTGGGCGCCGAAATTCTCCGCATAGACGCTCAGAAAAACGCGGTCGAAACGGCCGGTCAGGAATTCAAGCGCCGTCGACAGGAGCCGCGCGCCGACGCCGCCTCCCTGCGCGCCCTTCTTCAGATACAGCCGCGCCAGTTCGCCTGACCGCGGCGGCATGTCCGGAACAGGCAGGCCGCACGGCCCCGCGACCGCGTAGCCGACGGCTTCGCCCGATCCCGTTTCAGCGATCCAGATCCCGTGGTCGGCATCGGCGGCGAGCCTCCTGTATGTGTCAGGGGCGTGGTTCTTTTTGAGGAAGGCGTCGAGATCCTTCTTTTGATAGAGATGGCCGAACGTCGCAATGAATGTCTCGGCGCCCAGCGCCGCAAGGGCGTCCGCATCGTCGGGTCCGGCTGGTCTGATCAGAATGGTCACGCATTTGCTCCGCTTCAGTCCTGAAAAACGGCGGCGAGCGCTCACCGGCGCTGATTTTCCGAGAGCAAAGGCGGAAAATCAAACGCCGCTCCGGGCGGTCCGGACATTCTTCGCCGAGGCGAAGCGTCATCCAGACCGCGCGCGAGCGGCGCCCGAATTGCGGCCGACCTCAGATTGACTCTTTGAGGTCCTTCGCCGGACGGAACGCGATCTTCTTTGAAGCCTTGATCTTGATCGCTTCGCCGGTCGCCGGATTGCGGCCCATGCGCGCCGCACGGTGACGAACCTGCAGGATGCCGAGGCCCGTGATGCGGAGCTTGGCGCCTTTCTTGAGGTTCTTTCCGATCAGCGTGACGAAATCATTGAGCACGCCTTCAACCTGCTTCTTCGACATGTCGTGCGAATTCGCGAGATCGGCGGCAAGATGCTTGAGCGTCAGCACCGAAGGCGTCTTCTTTGCGGCGGCTTTCGCCGGGGCGGCTTTCTTGGCAGCTTTTTTGGCCGGGGGCATCGTGTGTTTCCTTTATGATGCGTTGAAACAAGAAGTGCGCGTAGATTCACGAGATTCGCGCAAACGCAAATAGATTCTCGTCGCCCGAATGCAAAAAACCCCCGAAAAACGGGGATTTTTTACCCTATGACGTCGAAAAGACCCGGAAAAACGTGGAAAACCTCACTCGCGCGCCGCATCAACGGGCGCCCGGCGGCGGTTTCCTATTCGGCTGCGGCCATCGCGACATGCGGACGGTCGGCGCGATAGGCGTTGATTCGTTCTTCGATTTCGCTGCGGAAATGGCGGATGAGGCCCTGCACCGGCCAGGCGGCTGCGTCGCCCAGGGCGCAGATCGTGTGGCCTTCGACCTGCGAGGCGACGTCGAGGAGCTTGTCGATTTCAGCCGACGTCGCGTCGCCGACCGCCATGCGCTCAAGCACCCGCCACATCCAGCCGGTGCCTTCGCGGCACGGCGTGCACTGACCGCAGCTTTCATGCTTGTAGAAATAGGAAATGCGAGAAATTGCGCGAACCACATCCGTCGTCTTGTCCATGACGATGACCGCCGCGGTTCCAAGGCCGGATCGAACCTCGCGCAAGGCGTCGAAATCCATCAACACATCGTCGCAGACATGCTTGGGCAGGAGCGGCACCGACGAGCCGCCCGGGATGACGGCCTTGAGATTCTCCCAGCCGCCGCGAACGCCGCCGCAATGCGTTTCGATCAGGGTCTTCAGCGGAATCGACATTTCCTCTTCGACATTGCACGGCCGGTTCACATGGCCGGAAATGCAGAACACTTTCGTGCCGGCGTTGTTCGGACGGCCAAAGCCGGCGAACCATTTCGCGCCGCGCCGGATGATCGTCGGCGCGACGGCGATCGATTCGACATTGTTGACCGTCGTCGGA
>CALKYG010000188.1 GCA_938003575.1 uncultured Alphaproteobacteria bacterium | reverse complement strand
CTGTGAAATGCCAGATCTCCGTCGTTATGAACGCGGCCTCGTCGAACGGCGTGTTGAATCCAGGGACGAAAAGCAGGACTTCGTTCGACCCGGCTGAGGCGAGCCGCGTGCGGATTTCCTCCCGCAAGGCGCTATTCGTATCGTCGTAGCGCGCCAATGCCGCTGCATCGGTTTGCGGATTCCCGTTGACGACAGTAAAGGGGAGCGGCGTTTCGGGATAGCGCGCCAGCTCATCGACCGATCTGACCGTCAGCGGTATCTTCTTTTTTCGCTCAGCGCTTTGGCTCGCCTTGACAATAGAAGGCCAGGTCGCCTCCCTTCCGATTTCAACCGTCACCGACCCAAAGGCGACAGAGCGGGACCGCCCGGCGTCATAGTCCGGGCGACCTTTTTCGTCTTTGGCCTGCCTACGGTCCGTCACATAAAGAATGTCGGCAAAGGGCGTTTTCAGGCCGTCCGGAATTTCATTGTCCGGATAGGCGGCCCCGGCCGCATAAAGATTCGGCGTGTCGACCAGCGGCCGGATGCTTGAGCAGCCCGCGACCAGCAGGAACAATAACGCCGCCAGCGCATAACCCCTGACGTCGCGCGCCGCAAACATCGTCGCCTCAATTTGAGAATGAGCGCCCTATGCGCCCATCGCCTTTTTAAAATTCTCATCGACCTTGTCGAGGAACCCGGTCGTCGTCAGCCATTTCTGTTCGGCGCCGATGAGGATCGAAAGATCCTTCGTCATATGGCCCTGCTCGACGGTCCTGATGATCGTCTTTTCGAGCGTCTCGGAGAACCTGATCAGCTCGTCATTGCCGTCAAGCTTGCCGCGATGGGCGAGCCCGCGCGTCCAGGCGAAGATCGACGCGATCGGGTTCGTTGACGTTTCTTCGCCGCGCTGGTGCTGGCGATAATGGCGCGTCACCGTGCCGTGCGCGGCTTCGGCTTCGACCGTCTTGCCGTCCGGCGTCATCAGAACGGAAGTCATGAGCCCGAGCGACCCGAACCCTTGAGCGACTGTATCCGATTGAACGTCGCCGTCGTAATTCTTGCACGCCCAGACATAGCCGCCCGACCATTTGAGACAGGATGCGACCATGTCGTCGATCAAGCGGTGCTCATATGTCCCCTTGAACGGAGCGAACTTGTCCTTGAATTCGGCGTCCCAGATCTCCTGGAAGATGTCCTTGAAGCGGCCGTCATATTTCTTGAGGATGGTGTTCTTGGTCGATAGATAGACAGGGTATTTGCGCTGCAGGCCGTAATTGAAGCAGGCGCGCGCGAAGTCGCGGATGGATTCATCGAGATTGTACATTCCCATGTAGATTCCGGCGGACGGCGCCTTGAAAACTTCCTTCTCGATGATCTCACCGTCATCGCCTTCCCACTTCATGGTGAGCGTTCCCCTGCCCGGGAAGAGCATGTCGGTCGCGCGGTACTGATCCCCGAAGGCGTGACGGCCGATGATGATCGGTTGCGTCCAGCCTGGAACGAGGCGCGGCACGTTCTGGATGATTATGGGCTCGCGGAAGACGACGCCGCCGAGGATGTTGCGGATTGTGCCGTTTGGCGACTTCCACATTTCCTTCAGGTTGAATTCCTTGACCCGCGCCTCGTCGGGCGTGATCGTCGCGCACTTCACGCCGACGCCCAAGTGGCGGATCGCTTCCGCCGCGTCGATCGTGACCCGGTCGCCGGTCGCGTCGCGGTGCTCGATGCCGAGATCGAAGTAGCGCAGCTCGATGTCGAGATAGGGAAGGATCAGCTTGTCTTTGATCAGCTTCC
>CALKYG010000187.1 GCA_938003575.1 uncultured Alphaproteobacteria bacterium | reverse complement strand
GACTGTCACTCGCCTCGCCCTGCTCGACGACCAGCAGCGTGAACAGACTCGACAGCGCGCGCAGCGACTCAAAATCATAGCCGGAATACGGGTGGTAGAATGGGATGAGGGCGAAATCGGCGGTTCCCTGCTTAACCGCCATCAACGCCTGTTCCTTGGTGCGGAGGGGCTGCGAAATTTCCGCTGAGTAGTCGAATTTGGAGTTTCGGCTGGCTTCGTCGTATTCACGCTCCGTGCGCGCAAAAACACCCCTTACGCCGCCGTCCGAAACGGTCCCCTGGCGACGGGCGCGCTCTATGAATGACGCCGTCGCCTGATAGCCGAAGCCGAATTCTTCGCCGGTGAAGGCGATGCGCGGCCGACGCTTACCCTCCATCGCGCTTGCGCCAAAAGGCTGATCGGGATCGCCGGCGGAATAGCGCGGATCGGAATCCTGCGGGGCCGGACCGTAAAAACTCCGCCTGGACGCCATGCGTGAACCGTCAGCCATGAGAATGGCCCCACTTCTTCCCCAAGGAGAAAGCAGCTTAACCCGCCATTAACGAAACGGAAAGACCGGGCAGGCTCCGCGCCTGTGGCTCTGCGGCAACGCAAAATCCTACAGAATGTAACGGGAAAGGTCGGAATTTCGCGTGACTTCGCCAATCCGGGCCTCGACATAGGCGGCGTCGATTCGGACGGTTTCGCCGTCCCGGTCGGTCGCGGAAAAGGACAGGTCCTCGAGCACCGCCTCAAGGATCGTCGCAAGCCGTCGCGCCCCGATATTTTCGACGGTCCCGTTCACGGCCGCCGCCGCGTCAGCGATCGCGTCGATCCCGTCCTCGGCGAATTCGAGCGAGACACCCTCCGTGGCCAGCAGGGCGGCGTACTGACGCACGAGGCTCGCCTCAGTGTCGGTGAGGATCAGCTTGAGATCGTCGCGTGTCAGGGCGTCGAGCTCGACCCGGATCGGCAGCCGTCCCTGCAATTCCGGCAAAAGATCCGAGGGCTTCGACAAATGAAACGCGCCAGAAGCGATGAACAGGATATGGTCGGTCTTGACCGGACCGTATTTGGTCGCAACCGTTGCGCCCTCAATCAGCGGCAACAAATCGCGCTGCACGCCTTCCCGGCTGACATCCGCGCCGCGTCCGTCTTCGCCGCCGCGCGCAATCTTGTCGATTTCGTCGAGAAAGACGATCCCGTCATTTTGCGCAAGTTCGACCGCCTCACGATTCATCCCCTCGTCGTCGAGCAGCTTGTCCGACTCTTCAGCGAGCAGCGGCTCATACGCGTCGCGGATCTTCAGGCGCTTCTTCTTCGTGGGTCCGGCGAAGGCCTTTCCGAGCATGTCGGAGATATTGATGACGCCCATCTGCGCCCCCGGCATTCCCGGAATATCAAAACTCGAAACTCCTTGGTCGCGCAGTTCGAGATCTATCTCGCGCTCGTCAAGGTCGCCGCGCCGGAGCTTTTCGAGGAAACTCGCGCGCGTTGCTGCGCCGGCGCCTGCGCCGACCAGCGCGTCGATGACGCGCGCCTCCGCCGCTTCGGCCGCGCTCGCCCTGACTTCCTCGCGCCGTTTTTCACGCACCAGCGATCTTGCGACCTCAACGAGATCGCGCACGATTGAATCGACGTCGCGCCCGACATAACCGACCTCTGTGAACTTTGTCGCCTCAACCTTCAGGAATGGGGCGCCGGCGAGCCGCGCCAGCCGGCGTGAAATCTCGGTTTTCCCAACGCCGGTGGGACCGATCATGAGGATGTTTTTCGGCGTGATCTCCTCGCGCATCGCGCCTTCCACGCGCCGCCGCCGCCAGCGATTTCTCAGCGCGATCGCGACGGCGCGCTTGGCCGCGTTCTGTCCCACGATGAACCTGTTGAGCTCCGATACGATCTCGCGCGGTGAATAATCAGTCATAATCGCCATTGCCTGCATGTTCGGCGGCATTTAGGCGCTTGCGACGATAAATAAAAGGGCGGCTGGAAGCCGCCCGTTCCGAGCCTTGTTCAGATTGGAGGCCCTAGCTCAGCGCAGGCGCATACCGCGTCGCCGTAATAGTGACCCCGCTCCAGTTCTTGTTGAATTTTATCAGAAAATCGAAATCGTAGCTGATGTCGATTTTCTTGAACGCCTGGCCGCCGAGCGTCTCGTCGGTAAAGTCGACCTGTGCGGCGTAAGGAAGCTTTGCGGTTATCGCTGCTTCAATGCTGGTCTCATCGGCGGCGCCGTAAAGCGACACGGCGCGCGCGCCGGCGGCGGCCGCCGCCGAAATGCGGTTTTGCTCGTAAAGCAGCCGGCCGATCTCAAAAATGCCGAAGAGAAACGCGAAGAGCACGGGCGCCACAATTGCGAACTCAACCGCCTGGGCGCCGGACCTGTCCCGTCCAAACCGGCCGAAAGAACGCGATAGTGTCATCTCAGCGCACCTGCACCTTCATCTGCGTCTGCATCGTGAAGTCGGGAATGAAGATTCCCTGATAGTTCTTGCTCGCCGCAAAGCCGTAATAAATCGACGCCGGCGCGTCTCCGGTGCAAAGCGTGTCGCAGGCCACCGCTACGCCGGGTGCGTCAGGGCATTCGCACGTCTTGGTCACGTCGACGGTCGGAACATCATTTGAATCGATATCGTTCATCTGACTTCCATAAGCGCCGGTCGCCGCCGATTTCACCATGTCTTCGAGCGTCGTCGTGTCGCTGACGTTGTTCATTGCGAACTCGGCGCCGGCGCGCACCGACTGGTCGAGATTCATGCGATCGCTGACGGCGAGGCCGACATCTGTGACGATGATGAGGCCGATGAGCAGCACGGGAGCGCCGATGGCGAATTCGACGGCTGAAGAGCCCAAAGCGTCGCGAAAGAACGAGCGGCAAAAGGCAGACAAGGGTCTCATTTGATCACCCCACGATTCTGATTGATTGCGCGGTCTTGATTTCCGTCGTTCCGGAGTTTGAGCAATCTGTGCTGAAATCCGAACTGCCTGAGAAAGTCACGGTTCCGCCGATCACCTGGGTGCACTGGCCGGCGGTGTAGGCGAGGCTGCTGCCGGTGTAAGTGATGTCGGAATTCTTGTTCGGCGAATAGATTGCGCCGACGACATGAGCGCCGTTATTGCCGGACAGGTCCATATTCACTTCGCTGTTGCGATCGCCGAACAGGGCAATGCCGGAATAGGGCCCGCTCGTCGGCGCGGTAATGTTCAAAAACGAATTGCCGTTCGCTTCGACATTCCATTTGCCCTCAAAGTAGAGCGTGACATTTGTTCCGGTAACCGTCCGGTTCCCGTTGATGCGCCAGGTTAGCGTATTGTTTCCGGTGTTCCTGAACACGTAAGTTGTGTTCGATGCAAGCGTGACGTTGCTTGAAACGGTGACGCCGCCGCCGTTGCCGGTGTAGCAGCGCGTGGCGCCGCTTCCCTGATTCGGGAATTGATTAAACGTGTGCGTCGACGTGCAGACCGACGGCGCGGCGACCCCGGCGTAGGGGTCAGCCGTCACCGGGCCGTTCGCAATTGGAGCCGGGCAGTCGAGATCGTACGTGTTGTTGATTGAAACATCGCCCACCGCTGAAATACAGTCAGCCTCGACGTTCGACCCGTTGCCTGTCGCCGTGATGGCGCTCGATGAGATTGAATTTGATGCGATGTCGCACCCGCTCAGCGTTACGTTGGTCGAGCCGCCGGTCGAGATCGCGCCCGATGCGCTCGGATGCAGCGCGAGGACGCAGGCCGGGCGGCCGTTTTCGATATGGGCGAGGGCGGACGAACTGAAGGTGACGCTGCTGTCGCTGGCGAAGAACTTCGTGAAGTTGCGTTCAGCCGTTTGCGTCAGCGTCACGTAGACATAGGCGGCGTTGCCGTTTGGATCGGTGCCGTCGGCGGCTGCCGGCGCGCTTGACGGCGGGCTCTCCACCACGATTCCTTCGTCGCCGCCCTTATAGCCGCTCTGCTGGGCGACCGCGAGCGCCGCCGCCGTGATCGTATCATTGTCTTCGCCGGAACGCACTTGTGTTCCGGCGGCGTACGCCGCCATGTCCGCAGCATTCTGCACCTGACGTTTTGTCAGCTCCCAACCGCCGATCTCGGCGCCGAACGCGAGACCGCCAATGAGCACCGGCGTCATCAGCGCCATTATGATCGCAGCGCCGCCGTAAACCGCATCGATATACGCCGCGGCGCTGTTCAGGGCCTTCTTGAAGCTCTTCGCCGATATCATAGCCGTCGTCCCTGTTCCCAATTGCATCTCGATTATGCGGGCTGCATGCGCGAAGCTTTCCTTCACGCAACTATGCAGGACGATTTATTGATGAGCGATGTTTATAGCCCGTTTAAAAAGATGAAAACTTTTCCGTTAACGGAACAAAATAGATAAGGAGAATTAGGGTTAATAAGAATCTTCTATCCGCCGACTTTTTCAACCGTAATCTGATTATTCGTGTAGACGCAGATCGATGATGCGATCGCCATTGCGCGGCGCACGATCGCTTCCGCGTCGAGCGCCGTCTCCTCATAAAGGGCGCGCGCGGCGGCTCGCGCAAAATCGCCGCCGGAGCCGATTGCGGCGATCCCGTGCGTCGGCTCGATCACGTCGCCGGCCCCGGTAAGAGTGAGGGTGACGGATGCGTCGGCGACGATCATCATCGCCTCCAGGCGGCGAAGGTAGCGGTCGGTCCGCCATTCCTTGGCGAGTTCGACAGCGGCTCTCGTCAGATTGCCGGGATGCTGGTCGAGCTTTCCCTCCAGCCGTTCAAGCAGGGTGAAGGCGTCGGCCGTCGCGCCGGCGAAGCCGGCGATGACTTTGCCTCCGGCCATGCGGCGCACTTTGCGCGCATCGCCCTTGACGATCGTTTGCCCGAGGCTCACCTGGCCGTCGCCGCCGATCACTGCAACGCCGTTCCGCCTGACGGAAAGGATGGTCGTGCCGTGCATATCGCTTTTCATACTGGTCTCATGGCGCGCCGCAGGCGGAAATTCAATGCGCCGCAGGGCGTCGGCGCGCCGGGCCGGCCGCGCGGCGGCGGAAGACGCTTGACGCCGTTAACCATACCGGGCCAGTTTTCGCGCCGCTGGGAGCAAACACGCGCAAAGGGGCCTTAATGAAAAATCTGATCGCCATGGGCGCGGCGGCCGCCGCACTAACCGCAATCGCGTACGCCGGAGAGTTGACCGACGCTTGCGTCGCGCGGCTCCAGGCTGAGGGCCGCGACACCTCCGGTTGCAGCTGTCTTGAGGAAAAAATCGGCTCAAACGCCGCTCTTGAGGAGGAATTCAGGAGCCTCGGCGAAATCGAAGATCCCACAGAACGCTACGCTGCTGCGTCCGACGAGGCGAAGGCGGCGATGGATGCCTGCACCCGCTAACGAGTTGAAAGCAAACGGAGCCAATGATCATGATGAAAGTTCTTTCCGCCGCCGCTATCGCAATCGCCATGGCGGCGCCGGCCAACGCAAATGAAACAGCCGACCAGTGCCGCGCCTATGTCGCGGAAAACGGCGGCGATGATTCGGGATGCGACTGCCTTGGCGATGCGGCTGCCTCGGATGCAGACTTCGCCGCGGCGATCGCGGAAATCCAGAGCCCTGCTGATCTTGAGGCGGCTGACCAGTCGACCAAGGAAAAGATCGCCGCCTGTTTCCCGAACTCCCAGGCC
Source organism: uncultured Alphaproteobacteria bacterium (assembly GCA_938003575.1). Classification (GTDB taxonomy): domain Bacteria; phylum Pseudomonadota; class Alphaproteobacteria; order Caulobacterales; family Parvularculaceae; genus Amphiplicatus. The sequence goes on along the minus strand of CALKYG010000187.1, from coordinate 1,572 downwards.
GGCTGAGCGTCGGGCGCACTCTTGAACGGGTTTGTGGATGGCGCGCCTTTTCAGGCGCGCCGTTTGCATTTCTGTGCTCCGGGCTGCCTCCCTTTGCTTTTCGCGCGATACGCGAACTGGCTCGCCAACATTCGCGAGATGAGGGCGATCGCTGGAGCAGTGCTGAAACGCCCAGCGAAAAATTCGGTCTCAGCGTGAAAATCAGGTTGTCGCGCTCATGACAAAGCCGAAATTCTGGCGCAGGTCTTAACGGCGCCGGAACAGGGCGCAAGCGGGTGGGGGATTGCTCGCAAGTGCGGCGCGCAAGGTACGAGTTTGAGTTGAAGTTGGTCGGCCCGGCAACGGACGTTTTGCGGGTTCCTGCGATAGCGTCGCCAGCAGGGCCCGCCGCCGGCCCCGCCGAATGGACGCGCGTTTCCACTTCCTATTTTGACACGGACGAACTGCGCTTCGCCAACGCCGGCATGTCTTTGCGAATTCAAGAAGAGGCTGTCGTCAGAACGCTGACGGGCAAGATCGTTCAAGCGGGTTCCGGCGTTTTTGTGCGTCGCGAGGTTGAGCGGGAGATTGTCGGCGACGAGGGTGATCTGAGAACCGGGGACCCTGACATCGACGCCGAAATCAGCCGTGCCGAGAACGACATTCGCGCGGTCGCCCGGACGACGACAGACCGCTGGTCGCTCATCGTTTCCGAACGCGGCGCTGTCATCGAAATTTCGGCCGAAATCGGCCGGGCGGAAAGAATGGCGGACCCGCCCGGGGCGACCCCAATCGCCGAAGTGGAGCTGGAGCTTCTTAAGGGCTCGCCCGAAGCTCTCTTCGAACTCGCGCGGCGTCTGATCGAGACCAGCGAAGGACGGCTTCGGCTCTCCAACGAGGCGAAGCTTGATCTGGCGCTGCGCGGCGGGAAAACGCCGGACCTGAGCAAGTTCGAGCGTCTCGCCGTCCCCCCTGATGCGGCGGCGGCCGATCTCCTCAGTCTCGCCCTGCGAGCGCTCGCCTTGCGTGTCGTTGATGCGGCAGGGCTTGTCTGCATCCATTTTGACGCCGCTGCGGTTAAGCAATTGCGCGTAGCGCTTCGCCGCATCCGCGCTCTTGAACGAATCTTCCGCAGGCATTTCGACAACAAACCGCTGGCGCCCATCGCCTCTCGCGCCAAAACGTTTTCGCGGCAAGCAGGCGCAGTTCGCGATCTTGATGTTTTTATCGGTTCAATCGCCGGCATGCCGGGCGCCGAGGCGCTGGCGGCCGCAGCGCAAGCGTCACGCGCCAAGGCGATGTTCGAACTCGTGTCGGCGCTTGCAAGCGTCGAATTCAACCTTTTCGCCGTCGATCTTCTTGAAGCAGCGCTCGCTGAACCTTGGCGTGTCGCCGCCCGAAAGCGCCTGGCCTCGCCCGCGCAAGCATTTGCGAGCGCCGAACTTGACAGGCAATGGTCGAAATTGCTGGCCGCCGGTGAAAAACTGCAGTCGGAGGCGCCGTCGGTGCTGCATGAATTCAGGTTAAGGTTGAAAAAGTTCCGCTACGCGGCGCAATTTTTCCGCGATTTTTTCGATCCCCCGGTTCGTAAGC
>CALKYG010000186.1 GCA_938003575.1 uncultured Alphaproteobacteria bacterium | reverse complement strand
GCGCTTGCCGCGCAAACGAGATAAGCCGCTTCATAGCGCTCTCCCGCCGCCAATATGAGCGCGAGAGCGCCCCCCAACCCGAGCGCGAAAAATACAGGCGACAACTCCGCACCCTCTATCATGCGCGCCCACTCAAAGGCCATCAGCACACAGAGGAACGCGACGAGGCCGGCGAAAACCGGCCCGCCCGCCCATGATGTCGCGATCGCCGCAGGCCCTAGCGCCGCCGCCGACGCAATCCTGAGCGCAAGCGAATCTTTGCTGCGCGGGGCGGAAGCCGAATTCTGGACGCCTGACATTGTCTTGTTCAGCCGATCGAGCCGACGCCTCCGAAACGGCGTTCCCGCGCGGCGTAGTCTTCAATCGCCGCGGCGAAATGCGCCGCGCCGAAATCGGGCCAAAGCACGTCTAGGAACACCCATTCGGCATAGGCGGCCTGCCAAAGCAGGAAATTGCTGATACGCTTTTCACCGCTTGTCCGAATGACGAGATCGGGATCAGGGATCGAGGCCGTATCGAGAGCCTTTGAAAACATCGCTTCGTCGATTTCGCCCGGATTGATCCGTCCCGCCGCCGCCTCTTCGGCGAGCTTTCTGACTGCACGAACGATTTCGTCGCGTCCGCCGTAATTGAAGGCGATTTGAAGGAAGAAAGCAGAGTTCGCAGCAGTTTCCGATTCCGCGTGCCGGATAAGAAGCTTTATTTCCGCGTCGAGATTTTTCCTGTCGCCCACCACCGTGACGCGGACGCCCTCACGCTTCAATGTCGGAAGCTCGGCGCCGATGAACTGACGAAGAAGCTGCATCAGATCGCGAATCTCGCCGGCCGGGCGTCGCCAATTTTCCGTCGAGAAGGAGTAAAGCGTCAGATATCTGAGGCCAAGGTCGCGCGCGGCTTCAACCGCGCGCCGCGCCGCAGCCGTACCCTCCCTATGGCCGGCGCTTCGACTGAGCCCGCGCGCCGCCGCCCATCGTCCGTTTCCGTCCATGATAATGGCGACGTGAGCCGGCCCTGTCGCAGGCGACGCCGGCGTATCCGCATTTTTCTCAGCCGCCGGACTAATCGCCACGCTCCTCACCGGTAATCGCTCATGCAGGCTCACACCTGCATGATTTCAGCTTCTTTCGACGCCAGCGCCTCATCGACCTTCTTGATCATGGCGTCGGTCAGTTTTTGCACCTGTTCCGATTGGCGCTTTTGATCGTCTTCGCCGACGCCGTCCGCTTTCTTGATCTGGTCCATGCCTTCGCGACGGACATTACGGATCGCGACCCGCGCCTGCTCGGCGTATTTGTGCGCGACCTTGGTCAGCTCCTTGCGCCGCTCTTCGGTCAGCGGGGGAATCGGGACGCGAACATTCACGCCGTCGACCACCGGATTGACGCCGATGCCGGCGTCGCGGATCGCACGATCGACTGCGGAAACAAGCGCCTTGTCCCAGACCTGGATCGAAATCATTCGCGGCTCCGGCACGTTCACGGTGCCGACCTGATTGATCGGCAGGTGCGATCCGTAGGCGTCCACCGTGATATGCTCAACGAGGCTCGCCGACGCGCGGCCCGACCGAAGGCCGGAAAATTCCGCCTTCAGCGCGGCGAGCGCGCCATCCATCCGCTTTTCGAGGTCCTTCAGGTTTGCGCCAGCGCCAGCCATAATCCGCTCCATCATCCATCATGCGCGCCGAATCGGGGCGGATTCGGGGCGCTCCGCCGTCAATCGTCAATGATCGTCGTCGATCGCCCCTCGCCGGTCAGCGCGCCGACGATGCCGCCATGTTCGGCTATCGAGAATACGACGATCGGAATCTTGTTTTCACGCGTCAATGCAATCGCGGCCTGATCCATCACCTTCAGGTCCCGAACCATCACTTCGTGATAGGAGAGCCGCTCAAAGCGCGTCGCTGACTTGTCCTTTTTCGGATCGGCCGTATAGACGCCGTCAACACTCGTTCCCTTAAAGAGCGCATCGCAGCCCATCTCCGCTGCGCGCAGAGCGGCCGCGGTATCGGTCGTAAAAAAGGGATTGCCCGTACCTGCGGCGAAAATGACAATGCGTCCCTTTTCCATGTGCCGCATCGCACGGCGGCGAATGTAGGGCTCACAAATCGCCGTCATCTCAATGGCCGAAACGACGCGGGTGTATAGGCCGAGCTTTTCAAGTGCGTTCTGCACCGCGAGAGCGTTCATGACCGTCGCGAGCATGCCCATGTAATCCGCGCTCGCCCGTTCCATGCCGCGCGCCGCCTGGCTCACGCCGCGAAAAATGTTGCCGCCGCCGACAACAAGGCAAAGTTCCACGCCAAGTTCTTTGGCTTCCCGTATCTCTTCGGCGATCCGTTGAACGGTGTCGTAATCGATGCCGAACTGGGATGGGCCCATCAGCGCTTCGCCTGACACCTTCAAAAGCACCCGCTTGTAGACGAGCGAGCGCCCTTTACCGGCTGCGGCCGACTGAGCCATCGAACTCTCCGTTAATTCCCGCATTGCGGGGCCGTAGTTTCCCGCTTCGCGGGGAGACGTCAGATCCCGCCACGAAGGGCTGCTTTTCCGCGTCGCGCGCCACCATACGAGGGGAACAGTGATTTGCAAGCAAGGTAAAGGCGCGCCGGGGCCGCAGGCGACGGCTCCGATACGCGCCTTCGAGGTCTTTCAGTCTTCAGACTCATTACGCTCGACGCCTTCGCCAAGTTCAAGGCGCGCAAAGCCGGCGAACTCGATAGGAGCCCCGATCTGCTTGGCGGCATTTTCGATCACCTTGGCGACCTTGGTCTCGCCGTCGATGACGAATACCTGCTCAAGCAGGACCGATTCCTCGTAGAATTTCCGAAGACGGCCTTCGACCATCTTGCCGATGATGTCTTCAGGCTTGCCGGAGGCGCGCGCCTGATCTGCAAGAATCGACTTTTCGCGCTCGACAACTGCGGGATCGAGATCGGCGACCGTGCCGGACAGCGGGCGCGCCGCCGCAACGTGCATTGCAATCTGCTTGCCGAGCGCGGCGAGCTTTGCTTTGTCCCCGGTCGATCTCAATCCGACGAGAACCCCGATCTTGCCGGCGCCCTCAACCGTCTGATTGTGGATGTAGGCGGCGACGACGCCGTCCGCCCTCACCATCGCCGAGCGGCGGACGTTCATGTTCTCGCCGATCGACCCCACCATTTCGGCGACCTTTTCCGCGACCGTCATCGAAGTTCCCGGATAGGTCGCCGCTTTCACCGCCTCGACATCGCCGTTCGTGCCGAGCGCAACATTTGCAATGTCCGCCGCCATCTTCTGGAAGGTGTCGTTGCGGGCGACAAAATCGGTTTCCGAGTTCACCTCAACGAGCACGCCGACGCCGTCCTTTGTCGCTGCGACGACGAGGCCTTCCGCGGCCGTTCGGCCCGACTTTTTGGCGGCCTTCGCAAGACCCTTCTTGCGCAGCCAGTCCACCGCCGCCTCCATGTCGCCGCCGGTTTCTGTCAGAGCCGCCTTGCAATCCATCATGCCTGCGCCAGTCGTGTCGCGCAGGTCTTTCACCATCGAAGCGCTAATGGCGCTCATCGTTCATTCTCCTGTTCAAGTTTTTCGCCGGGTCGAGCGCCGATGTGGCGGAATGGTCCGGCTTTGGGGGGCGCGCCGTCGCTCTTCTTTGCGGCGACGGCGCTCATTGCGGCGCGGCCGATCAGGCGTCAGCGGCTGCGGCTTCTGTGATATTGGTTTCCAGAGGCGCATCCGCAAGGGCGCCGATATCGACGCCGAGTGAAGCCTGGCTGGCGCCGATGCCGTCAATGACGGCGTCCGCGACGAGATTGCAGTAAAGCGCGATCGCCCGGCTTGCGTCATCGTTGCCCGGAATGACGAAGTCGATATCGTCCGGGGAACAGTTTGTGTCGACGACCGCCACGACCGGGATGCCAAGTTTCTTGGCTTCCTTGACGGCGATCGCTTCTTTCTTGACGTCGATTACGAAGAGCAGATCCGGCAGGCCGCCGAGATCGCGAATGCCGCCAAGCGACGCTTCAAGCTTTTCCTTCTCTCGGGAAAGCTGCATCTGTTCTTTCTTGGTGAGACCCTTGCCGCCGCCCTCAAGCGTTTCCTCCATTTCCTTTAACTTTCGGATGGAATTGGAGATGGTCTCCCAGTTTGTCAGCGTGCCGCCAAGCCAGCGGACGTTCATGTAATATTGCGCGCAGCGACGCGCGGCCTCGGCGATCGGCTGTTGCGCCTGGCGCTTGGTGCCGACCATCAGGATGCGGCCGCCGCCTGCAACGGTGTCGCGAATCTTGACGAGCGCCTGGTGCAGCAGCGGAACGGTCTGCGATAGGTCAATAATGTGGATGCCGTTCCGGTCGCCGAAAATGAAACTCTTCATTTTCGGATCCCAGCGGTGGGTCTGGTGGCCGAAATGAACGCCAGCTTCCAAAAGCTGACGCATGCTGAAATCTGGCAGCGCCATTGTCGTCTCCTGCGGTTGTGCCTCCGCGAGGGGTTCAGCGGCGGGACGAATCCAGCCGACCGAGGATGATCCCCGCGTGTGTGATGGCGCGCCGTATAGAGGGGATGCGTCCTGTTTTCAACCGTCTTTCGCAAGCGCAAAAGACCGGCCATACAAGGGCCAGCCGGCATTCTCCCCGTGATTGCGGGCGGGCGGGATGGACCGGCGGCCTTGCCGTCCGTCCCTCGGATCGGAAACAGGGCGACGGCCGTCAGACCAGTTCGACGTCGAGAACGCCGTCGACCGCCTTCAAGGCCCCCCGCATCGCCGGCGTGCAGGCCGCCTTCGACTTCAGCTGCAATTCGACTTCCCGGCCGCCAGCGTCCGGCAGGCTCAATGCGATCACGACGTCGCCGGCCTCAGCCTGGCTTGCCGGTTTGACCGCCGCAAGACGCCGGCGCACAGCGTCGAGCCCGTCGCCTGAACCGACAACGATCCGCAGGTGCGACGTCGTCTGCGCCGCCGCCGTATCGAGCCGTCGCGCGCCGTCGCAGGCGAAGCGGACCTCGCCGTCGCGTTCTTCCGCATTCGCAGTGAGAAGAACGAGCGTTCCCGGCTCGAAAAGATCACGCGCAGCGCTGAGCACGTCCGAAAAGACCGCGATCTCAAACTCACCGGCGGCGTCGGAACACTCGACGAATGCGAAGGGCCGCCCCGATTTCGACCGGCGCATCCTGACCGTGCGGACGACGGCGGCGATCTGCCCGGAAAAGCGCCCGCCGGCCTTCACCGTCTCTAACGCCTCCGCCGAAGTTGAGGCCTTAAGGCGGCGAAGCTCAACAGCATAATCGTCAAGCGGGTGCCCGCTGAAGTAGAACCCGAGCGCAGCGCGTTCTTCGTTGAGGCGATCCATGGGCGCCCATTCCTCCACGGCCGGCAGACGCGGCCGGTCAAGCTGCGGCGACGCTGCCAGATCGAAGAGGCCGCCCTGTGCGCTCGATCGCTCGTCGAACGCCTGCGCCGAATAGCGGATGATGAGATCGGCGCCCGCTACAAGCTCGGCGCGCGACCGGTGCAGACCATCGAGCGCCCCCGCGCGCGCAAGATTCTCGATCGCGCGTTTGCCGATGAGGCGAAGATCGACGCGTTCTGCAAAGTCGTAAACGTCACGGAACGGGCCGTGCGCGCAGCGTTCATCGGCGATCAATCTCATCGCCGCCTCGCCGACATTCTTGATCGCGCCGAGTGCATAGACGACGGCGCCGTCTTTCACGCTGAAGTCAGCATCGGAAACATTGACGTGCGGCGCCAGGATCTCAACGCCGCTGCGCTTGGCCTCTTTCAGAAATACGGCGAGTTTATCCGTGTTCGCCATGTCATAAGTCATCGACGCGGCCAGAAACTCCGCGCAGTGATTGGCTTTGAGATATGCGGTCTGGTATGCGATATAGGCGTAACAGGCCGCGTGGGACTTGTTGAAGCCGTAACCGGCGAACTTCTCGACAAGGTCGAAAATCGACGCCGCCTTGTGCGGATCGACGCCCTTCTCACGCGCGCCTTCGACAAAGCGGGCGCGCTGTTTGTCCATCTCTTCTTTCTTCTTCTTTCCCATCGCGCGGCGCAGAAGATCCGCTTCGCCGAGCGTGTAGCCTGAAAGAATTTGCGCTATCTGCATCACCTGTTCCTGGTAGATGATGACGCCGTAGGTTTCCTTGAGAACGCTTTCCAGCGACGGATGAAGGTAATCCGGCTGTTGCAGCCCCTGCTTGCGTTCGACGTATGTCGGTATGTTCTCCATCGGACCCGGTCGGTAGAGCGAGACGAGCGCGATGATGTCCTCGAGGCAATCGGGCTTCACGGATCGCAGCGTCTGGCGCATCCCCGTACTTTCAAGCTGGAATACGCCGACGGTCGACCCTTCCGACATCATGTCGAAAGACTTCTTGTCGCCGAGCGGCAGATTATGCGGATCGACCTCGCCTCCGGACCGCCGGACAAGTTGCGCCGCCCGCTCGATGACAGTCAGCGTCTTGAGCCCAAGGAAGTCAAATTTGACGAGGCCGGCAGGCTCGACCCACTTCATGTTGTACTGGGTCGCCGGCATGTCGTAACGCGGATCATGGTAAAG
>CALKYG010000185.1 GCA_938003575.1 uncultured Alphaproteobacteria bacterium | reverse complement strand
ACTTGACTGGGGGTCAAGGGGTCGCAGGTTCAAATCCTGTCGCTCCGACCATTTAGCCTCATCTTTTAGCGCTTATCGTAATTCGCCCTGAATTCCGCGGAGGGCCCGACGACAGGATCGACGACCCAACGCCAACCGAATGCAAGCCTTGCCAATTTCAACGGCAGCACATAGCAGATGCGGCAATCTCCCTCTCCTGACCTGCTAATCCGTCCCACCTGAGAGGTTCAATCCGGTGTCGCTCAATAAAGAAACGCAGCACGCCAGAGGCGGAATCGAGTCGCCTTCGTTCTATTCGCAATATTTCCCCAATTTAGACGGCCTGCGCGCCATCGCCGTGCTCAGCGTCATCATTTTTCATCTGAACGCCTCCTACCTGCCGATCGGCTTTATCGGCGTTGATCTTTTTTTCGTCATATCGGGCTTCATTATCACGCGGAACATTCTTTTCGGGATTGAGAAAAAAGAGTTTTCGTTAGTCTCGTTTTACCTGGGGCGCGTGCGGCGGATTCTTCCCGCAATGGCCACTGTCCTCGTAATCTCACTGCCGTTTTTTATAATTCTGCAACCTGAGTACCGATCGGAAACGGTCCAGTCCGCTTTCTATTCGATCATATCGCTTGCAAATTACTTCTTCGCCACTATCGGCGACTATTTTGGACCAGGATCCGAATTTTCGCCATTTCTTCACTACTGGTCATTGAGCGTTGAAGAGCAATTCTACGTCGTTTGGCCGACGTTATTGCTGCTCACCCTTTCAAAGGGAAAGAAAATCGCGTTTGCCGCGATGTCCGCGATAGCCGCGCTTTCTATCATGCATTTGCTGACGTCATATGAGCAGACGCCTGTTTACGCCTTCTTCTCAAGCCTGACTCGCGGCTACCAATTCGCTTTTGGCGGCTTATTCGCGCTAATCGGCGGGAACGAGCGTTTTCAGCGCTTCCGCAAGATTGTTGCTCTGCCTAGCCTATTCATCAGCGTTAGCTTGATCGCCTGTTTGCCTGGTGCAAGCGGCCAGCCAGGCCCATGGATCGTCTTGTTGTCAGCGTTGTTCGCGGTGACGGTTTACGGCGCCACAGGCTCCGGCCGAATTCTCAATGCGCTGCTCTCAAATAAGGTTTCCAGACATTTCGGCAAAATTTCCTATTCTCTCTATCTGACGCACTGGCCGATTTCTGTCTGGCTGTGGCAAGTCATAGAATCGGATTTCCTGTTCGCCTTGTCAGCCTTGACGCTCACCTATCTCACAGCCTCGCTACTCCATATTTGCATTGAAAAACCAATGCGATTTCATTGGAAGCGCGCATCGTATTATTACGTCGTCGGCTGCCTAGCGGTGGTTTCCTGGATTGCCGTTAATACGCTTTCGCAACTCTCTTCCAGCGGCGCGTCGATATCCTCAGAAGCGCAAATCCTTGAAAAGCGCATCGCAGAACCGCTTGGTGCCGATGTCGTTCCGCATGAGAAAGTCGCAACGAATGCGAAAATCTGCTTGAGAGAGGCAACCGGCTTTCGGAATTGCCATACCGATGTCTTAGTGGTTGGCGACAGCCACGCTCCGCACGCCTTGCTGCTCGCTGAAAATTTGTTCTTGAACCAGCATGTTTCGAGCATTTGGCACGTCGGCTGCCCCCCGCTTAAAGATATCTATCGTGACTTTCCGCCTGTTCGTCGCACCGGCGCGTCACGCGAAAAGCTCACGCTCGCCTGTAAGAGCAGAAATGCGAAACTTGGCGCGGATATCGCGCGCAGCCCCGCGAAAGTGGTGATCATAGCGTCACGTTGGTCAATGCTTCTTAACCCGCTCAATATGCGCGCAGGCTGGGGAGATGAAATAACGTTTGTCGCTGCTGACGGCTCAACCTGGTCGGAAGGCGAAAACAACCAGCGCATTGCCGAATCGCTTCACGAACTTATTTTGGAAATAGAGGCGGCCGACAAGCGCGTGATATTGCTAGGACAGGTTCCCTTCATGTCGCGGCGTCATTTTCGTTGTTTGTCGAATAGCCCTGAAAAGGAATGCGTCGATGAGTTCCGGACTGATATGCTGCTGCGACTGGATCAAGCCTATGCAACTTTATCCGCCGCGACCAAGGGCACGAAAGCCGAACTAATAGACACAAGACCCTATTTTTGCATCGAAGATCGCTGCAGCTTCACTCACAACGGCCAGTTTCTGTATCGCGACTTCAACCACCTGAATGAAGCCGGGGCGAAACGGCTCGCCGACGCGCTGCCATGGCCCGACATGTAGAGCCGATTAATATGCGATCGGTCCGCGCCGCCTGCCCGGCCCTATGCGCCGGGTTCGCGAGGTCGGAGCGTGG
>CALKYG010000184.1 GCA_938003575.1 uncultured Alphaproteobacteria bacterium | reverse complement strand
AATGTGACCGGGTTATTCTGAGTGGAAAAGGCGTAACCGTGGAATCGCCACGGGAAGTTTCTGATCTGCCGTTCCTGGAGATACTCAAATATTCTGTAACTGACTCTCGACTGATCCGATAATTGATCGAACCTGAACTCCGATCTGAGCCGCTCAAGGTCCTTTTTGGTCAATTCATTCTGTCGTTGAGCTTCCGCATCGGAAAAGTCGTCCCACTTGCCGTAACTTGGACCTTTCATCCCCATTTGCGACTGGAAAAGCGGGCTGTCGTTGAGGTTTCTTTGGAAGACCTCATCAAAAAAAGCTGCGAGCCGTTCGTCTTCCGTTTGCACAACCGCGGCGGCCGGCTCAGAAGCCTGGGCGATCGCCGGCGAAATCACGGCGGCGGCTGTAACAAGCGCGGATGTCGCACTCAAAATGCAGCGGATGTGTCTGTTCATGGGATTCCTTTCATATGGCGCATTGGGTCGGCAGAGGTTAGCTGGAGGTTGGTCGGTTGGCGCGTTTCGGCGTTCCCATTCACCGCGCCCAGGCGGCGGCTCGTCGAAATTGCGGCCCGGTTATTGCGCCTAGTCGAGGGCGGCCAACGCTGCGGCAAACAGCGCTCGCGCCTTATTTCTGCATTCGTCATATTCCGCTTCGGGCGAGGAATCCGCAACAATGCCTGCTCCGGCCTGCACATACATTTTGCGGTCTTTAATCACAGCGGTTCTCAACGCGATGCAAGTATCGACGTCGCCGTTGGCGGAAAAGTAGCCGATGGCTCCGCCGTATGGACCACGGGATTCAGGCTCCAGACTGTCGATGATTTCCATGGCGCGGATCTTCGGCGCTCCGGTGACTGTTCCGGCTGGAAAGCCGCCCGCCGCCGCGTCGACCGGGTGCAGGCCGTCGCGAAGCGTCCCAACCACGTTCGAAACGATATGCATGACGTGGCTATAGCGTTCGACGGCGAATTGTTCTGTAACTCTTACCGTGCCGAATTCCGCCGACCGGCCCACGTCATTCCTGCCAAGATCAAGCAACATCAGATGCTCGGCTCGTTCCTTTGGGTCGGAAAGCAGGGATTTCTCAAGAGCGTCATCCTCCTCAGGAGACGCTCCGCGTTTGCGCGTCCCGGCAATCGGCCGGATTGTAATTTCGCGATTGCGCACTCGAACGAGAATCTCCGGACTGGAGCCGACGAGAGCGAATCCGTCAAAATCGAGAAAAAACAAAAACGGCGAGGGATTGAGGCGTCGAAGCGACCTGTAAAGTTCGAATGGCGAGCGAGGAAAAGGCGCCGCGAAGCGCTGACTCAAGACAACCTGAAAGATGTCGCCCGCGGCGATATGCTCCTTGGCCTTCCGCACCATCTCAAGATAGTCGGCTTCAGGAGTATTCGATTCCGGCACGACAATTTTGCCGATGTCCACTTCTCGCGCTGGTTCCGGCGCGATTGCGAGAGGCGCCGTCAAATCGGCAACGGCTTCTTCAATCCGCTCAGCCGCATGGTCGAAAGCGGCTCTTGCAGAGATCCCGCTTTCCGGACGCACTGACGCGACGAAAATCACTTCCTGACGGATATTGTCGAATACGGCAATCAGGGTCGGGCGAAGGAAGAGGGCGTCAGGAAGGTCAATCGTGGTTTTCGGCCGATCCGGCAATCGCTCCATGTGCCGGACCATGTCGTATCCCAAAAATCCGAAGACGCCGGCCGCCATCGGCGGCGCGCCCTCAGGCAGCTCGATTTGGGACTCATCGATAAAAGCTCTTAGGCTATTGAGCGGCGCACGGTCGTCAATTCGAAAATCCGCAGCGTCCGCAGCCGCGCGGCGGTTGATCTCTGTGATCCCATTGCGGCTTCTCCAAATCGCATCCGGTCGAACGCCGATGACAGAATAGCGGCCGAGCTTTTCGCCCCCCTCAACCGACTCGAGCAAAAAAGCGTTTCGGCGGCGTCCCGCAAGCTTGATATACGCCGAAACGGGCGTTTCGAGATCGCTCACGATCCGCCTAATGACGACTTGAGCTTTTCCTTCATTGTAGAGTTTCTCGAACTCTGCAAATTGAGGCGAAAGGGTCATTGCCCAGCCGAGAAAATTTCATCGACCTGAGCCTGATTGATCTTGACGCGGGCATCAGAGACGACTGCGTCTGAATACGCGTCGACGATCTCCTGACCCAGCTGGCCGCCGACATATTGAGCGAAAAGCGAAATGTCGTTGGCGCTTATGCGTGAGGGGTCGTATGAGATCTCGTCAATGGTCGCCACGACTTCGGCGTCGCCGGTCAGCGAGGGGCCGGATACGGCTTCCCCTTTGCCTGCAGAAAAAATCTGATCGACAACAGCGGGAGAGAAAATGCGCCCTGCTTGACGGCGCGCGACTACCTCCGTGATAGGGGCGCGGTTCAATGAAGCTGCGGCCTCTTTTAACGACTTTCCTTCGGCGAGAGAGGCTCGCAATGAAGTGACGACAGCGGACAATCGCGCAGTGCGATCGGCCGCTTCCCAGCGGGCCCGGACTTCATCCGCCACCTCCTCAAACGGAATCGCCGTTGAAGGTTCAACTTCGGTGACGGCGACAAAGAAATAGCCCGATTTGTCATCGAACTCGACGGCGTCTGATTCTTCGCCTTCTTCGAGTCTGAAAGCCTCGCGCAGGACTTCGCCCGGGACGCCCGCGACGATCTCTCCGCCGGTTCCGAAACTGAATGAATCCACCGGGCCGTATTCGATCGCGATAGCGCCCGCTTTAGACGCGGCCTCAGCGATCGATGCGCCAGTGTCACGTTCATTTTCAATCGCTTCGATCGCGTCGAAAAGCTTTTTCTTTGAATCTTTTGATTGCGTTTCCGCCTCGATTTCGGCGCGCACATCTTCAAACGACCTGGTGGACGCCGGCGTAATCCCTGCGATCTGAGCGATTGTAAAACCGAATACGCCTTTAATCGGACCAACCGCCTCACCCGCGGCCTTTGCGGCGAAAACAGCGTCTGCGACCTTTGGATCGAGAATATCCTTCTTGAGTGCGTCGGCCAGAGTGACGTCGGCCAGAGATTTGCCGTTATCAGCGGCAATCGATTCAAATGGTTTGCCGCCCGCCAAAGCATCGACAGCCGCTTTCGCCGAAGCTTCGTCTGCAAAAGTGAATTGGTATACGGTTCTCCGCTCGGGGGTTTCGTATTTCGCCCGGGCGGCTTCGTAAGCGCGTCTCAACTCGTCTTCGGAGGGAGCGACAGTTTCGGCGTAATCGGCGTTTTTCAGGATTATCGCCGAGAAGGTCCGGTATTCTGGGGCCATGAATTGCGAGACGTTTTCGTCGTAATAAGCCTTTAGCGCCGCCTCGTCCGGCGTTTGCGCTGGAGCAGCCATGCTTTCCGTCACCGTTAAATAGCTGACGGCGCGCGCTTCTGTCTCGCGCAACACCAGGGCGTCGACAAATGCCCGCGGCGCCGGCCCCTCGACGCCGACGGCGCTCATCAATTGATCTCTCAGCAGGTCTGATTGCAGGCGATCTTCAAATTCGCGGATGCCGTAATTATACTCCCTCAGAATTCCGCTCAACACTTCATTGTCAAATTTGCCGGTGCGAGGGTTTCTGAACTGTTCGTTAGACTGCAGAAAATCACGTACGGTTTCCCGGGGTACTGAGAGGCCCATATTCAGCGACTCCTGGTCGAGCGCCGATCTTGCAGCAAGCGACTTGACGATCTGGTTGTGGGCGCCGGCCTCAATCGCCGCTTCGCGGTTGAAATCCCGGCCCGCATTCCTCTGGCTGGTCGCGTAGCGATCAAATTCGGTTTGGACATCAAGCGCCGAAAGACCCTGATCACCGACCCGGACGGTATAATTCTGCGTGAACTGCCGCATTTCCGGAACGCCCCAGGCGGCGAACGCGATAATCAAAGGCACCGCAAAAAGAATCGCGAAGACGCTTTTCATTGTCCCGCGGATCTGCCTGAGCATAAATGTTCCTTGTTTTATGGGCGCGATCCGGCGCCCGGCCGTCAACTCGGCGCCAAACTAGTGTCGACGGCCGCTGACGACAAGCCGCGCCGAGGGTGTTGATATTCTGGACAAATCGGGTCCCTTCGCCTACGCCGTGACCTGTTTTCTGCGGAGATGGTCTATGAAGCCGCTGATTGCCGGTAACTGGAAAATGAACGGACTTTCGTTTTCAGCGAACGAGGTGAAAAGGCTCATTGGGCTGTTCGCCGGCTCCATGCCGGATGACCGGGAGATCCTTGTTTGCCCGCCGGCGACCTTGATCGGGCTGTTTGCTGCGGAGTTCAGCGACGAAGGGGTGGCGATTGGCGGGCAGGACTGTCATCCGGACGCGTTTGGCGCACACACCGGCGATCTCAGCGCGGAAATGCTGGCCGATGCCGGAGCAGCCTATGTGATCGTCGGCCATTCCGAACGCCGCGCCGATCACGGGGAGACGGATGACGTCATCCTCCGCAAGGCGCAGGCGGTATGGCGTGCGGGTATGACGCCGATCATCTGCGTGGGAGAGACAGAAGCCGATCGCCGCGCGGGCCGGGAAAAGGACATTGTCGGCGCCCAGCTTGCAGGGTCCGTCCCGACCGGAGAAGACAATCTGGTGATTGCGTATGAACCTGTTTGGGCGATTGGAACCGGGTTGACTCCGACGGCCTCGGACATTGCAGAAATGCACGCTTTTATTCGCGCCAACGTGCGCGACGGCGCCCGAATTATTTATGGCGGTTCAGTCAAGCCCGCTAACGCGAAGGAAATTCTTTCGATCGCAAACGTTCACGGCGCCCTTGTGGGCGGCGCGAGCCTGAAAGCAGATGATTTTCATTCGATTATCACGGCTGCAGGGTAGGGCGGGAGCACATGCGCTTGGGGGTGTTTCTTGCA
>CALKYG010000183.1 GCA_938003575.1 uncultured Alphaproteobacteria bacterium | reverse complement strand
AGATTACGCTGTCGCGGACGCCGGCATGCGTGCGCCAAACGCCGCGAAGCCGGCCTTCTCGCGTGAAGCCGAGCCGTTCGAACACGCGCAGGGACGGCCTGTTGTCGGGATCGACATCGGCGAAAACGCGCGTCGCGCCACGCCTGTCGAAAGCCTCATCGATGACGATCGACAGCGCCCGCGCGGCGAGATTCCGGCCGCGCGCTGACGGCGAGATCATGCAGGCGGCTTCCCAGACGCCGCGTCCGCGAGGGATGAGCGCGACGCGGCCCAGGGCGGGACCGTCTTCAGCTTCGCAGACGGCCCATGACGTCTCCTCAAGGCCCGCCGTCCACCGTCTCAGAAGGTCGACGGTCTCGGCGACCGTCCCGACGGCCGGACCCGTCAGGTAGAGGCAGCTTTCCTCGTCGCCGAAGATCGCGTGCAGCGCCGCGCCGTCGCGGGCTGGGTCGAGAGGGCGGAGATAGATCGTCGGATATTCCGTCTGCGTCATGGTTCTCGGGTATGTGAATACGCCGGCTCTTCGTGCGGCGGAGTCAAACGCCGCTTTCGATCCGAGCCGACGATCTAGCGGTCATGAGACGAGATCTCTGAGTCTGCTTTGGCGTATGGCGAGCGTGAATGCTTCGCGTTCAGTACGTCACTATAGATCTTCCAGCGCATTTTTTCCCCGGTCTTCAGCAGGACACACGAATTCGGCGCGGCCGAATATCGCATCATCATTCCATCGCAGGGATGTTCTCCGGCGCGCCATCAGCCATATCCCGACGCGTCGTCCTGATCTGGCCCTATAGCGTCCGCGTGATCTTCTCCACCGCGAAGCATTCGATGATGTCGCCCTTCTTGAGATCTTCGTATTTGGCGAAGCTCATGCCGCATTCCTGGCCGACGGGCACTTCCTGAACATCATCCTTGAAGCGCTTCAATTGCGACAGCTCCCCCTCGTGAATGACGGTGCCGTCGCGGATGAGGCGCACCTTGGCCCCGCGGCGAACGACGCCTTCGACGACGCGGCAGCCTGCAACCCTTCCAAGCTTGGAAATGTTGAAAACCTCGAGAATCTCAGCGTTGCCAAGGAAAGTCTCGCGAATCTCCGGCGCCAGCATGCCAGAGAGTACGCCTTTGATGTCGTCAATCAGGTTGTAGATGATCGAGTAATAACGAATCTCAACGCCGGACCGCTCGGCTTCGGCGCGCGCCTGCGCGTTTGCACGGACGTTAAAGCCGATGACGGGCGCGCCTGACGCGCCGGCGAGGATGACGTCGCTTTCTGAAATCGCGCCAACGCCCGTGTGAAGGACGCGCACGCGCACTTCGCTGGTTGAAAGCTTCTCCAGGCTGCCGACGATCGCTTCAACTGAGCCCTGCACGTCGCCTTTGATGACCAGCGGAAGCTCCTTGATCTCGGCGTCCTGCAGCTGCGCCATCATCTGTTCGAGCGAGGTGCCTGACGATCGGGCGGACGCCTTTTCGCGCTTCTTGCGGGCGCGGAAATCGGCGACCTCGCGGGCGCGCGCTTCCGATTCGACGACGACGAACTGGTCGCCGGGCTCCGGCGCGCCGTTGAGGCCGAGAACTTCGACCGGCATCGAGGGGCCGGCTTCGGCGATGGTCTCGCCCTTGTCGTTACTCAATAGGCGGACCCGGCCCCATTCCGATCCGACGACGAGAATATCGCCCTTCTTCAGCGTGCCGCGCTGGACGAGCACGGTCGCAACGGGGCCGCGCCCCTTGTCGAGTCGCGACTCGACGACGGAGCCTTCCGCCGTGCGGTTCGGATTCGCCTTGAGGTCGAGAAGCTCCGCCTGCAGAAGGATAGCTTCGAGAAGTCCATCGAGATTGATTTTCTTGAGGGCCGACACTTCGACGTCTTGGACATCGCCGCCGAGGCTTTCCACCTGCAATTCATGCTGCAGAAGGTCTGTGCGGACCTTTTGCGCATTCGCCGAAGGCTTGTCGATCTTGTTGATGGCGACAATGATCGGCGCGCCCGCCGCCTTCGCGTGGTTAATCGCTTCGACGGTCTGGGGCATGATTGAATCGTCCGCTGCAACGACAAGGATGACGATATCCGTCACCCGCGCGCCGCGCGCCCGCATCTGCGTGAATGCGGCGTGACCCGGCGTGTCGAGGAATGTGATCTTGCGTCCGTCCTTCATCGACACCTGATAGGCGCCGATATGCTGCGTGATGCCGCCCGCTTCGCCGGCTACGACATTCGTTTCGCGCAAAGCGTCGAGCAGCGAGGTCTTGCCGTGATCGACATGGCCCATGATGGTCACGACCGGCGGACGCTGTTCCATCGTCTCCGCTTCGTCTTCGCCGCCGCCAAGACCCTCCTCGACATCCGCTTCCGCGACGCGCTTCACCGAGTGCCCGAGGTCGGTCAAGATAAGTTCAGCCGTATCGGCGTCGAGCGTCGAGTTCGCCGTCACCATCTGGCCCTGTTTCATCAGCTCCCTGATGAGATCGACAGCGCGCATCGACATGCGCTGTGCGAGCTCCTGAACCGTGATCGTCTCCGGGATGACGACGTCGCGGACGATCGCCGGCGTGCCTCCGCCTCGCTGCTGGCGGGCGAGCTTCTCGCGCTCGCGGGCGCGCTTGACCGATGCGAGCGACCGTTGGCGGTCGTCATCATCAAGCGCGTTGGCGATCGTGAGGCGTCCGGAACGGCGGCGCGGCGTCTCCTTTGAGGCGTCGGCGCGCTCGCTCTTGTCGACGACTTGTTTGCGTTTTGTCTTGAGACGGCCTCCAAGGCGCGCAAGCGGATTGTCGGCGTCGTCGCTTGCCGGATTGTCGCCTTCCGCTTTCGGTTTGCCTTTGGCCTCGGCCTTTGCGGCGGCGCGCTGGCGGCGTTCTTCCTCTTCGGCTTCGAGCGTCCTGCGCGCTCTCTCCTCGGCTTTGCGGCGCTCTTCGTTTTCGCGTTCGCGCTTCTTTTCTTCCTCGGCGAGGCGCTTTCTTTCGGCGTCAAGCTTGACGCGCTCTTCAGCCTCGCGCGCTTCGCGCTCCTTGCGTGCGGCGTCATCGCGCTTCCTGCGCGCTTCCTCCTCCTTGCGCGCCTGGATCAGCGCGGCCGTCCGCGCCTGCTTTTCTTCTTCCGACAGCGTGCGAAGCACGTTCGGCTGCGCGGGCTTGTCCGCCGGAACCTCGGCCGCTTTCTTCTCCGGGGCCTTGGCGGCTGCTGTCTCACGCGCAGGCGTCTCTGGCGCCTCGTCCTCCTTCTTGGCGCCGATTACGCGCCGCTTCTTCGTCTCGACGAGAACCGTTTTCGAGCGTCCGTGGCTGAAGCTCTGCTTCACCGCGCCGACTTCCGACCGGCGCAGCGACAGCGGCCGACGTGCGGGCTTGCCTGAATCCGAATTTTTTTCGACGTCGTCAGTCATTCAATCTCCGTTCCCGGCGCTTTCGCGCCGGACTTTCGTCAAAGGGAAGGGCGGTTCCCCTCCCTTGGGAAAGCGGCTCTGGACATACCGCCCAAACCCGCTGCGGTCCACCGTCATCAGCGACCGAATTCAATCATTTGCGCGCTCCGGCGCCGCGAGGCGAACACCATCGAGCCGCATCGCCTCGCGCCGGAAGCGATCCGCAGCGGGGCCCTTTATAAGCGCGGCGTGCTTGATCCCTTCCTTGCCGAGCGCCGCCGACAGCGCCGCGCTCGTAAATCCCGTGTGCTGAAAAACGTCTCTCCCGAGCCGCGACAGTTTCTCTCGGCCGTCGTCTGCCGCGTCCGACGCCGCAATGAGGACGCTGGCCCGTCCCCTGACGAGCGCTTCCTTGACCTGATCGAATCCGACGACGGCGTCGCCGGTGCGCCGCGCAAGGCCGAGCGCGTCAAGCGCGCGACGCGCAAGTCCGGCCTCAATGTCGTCGATCAGCGTCGCCGGCGCCGACGCCGCCTGCTTAAAAGCGCGGGCGAAAAGCCCTTTTGAAAGGGCGCGAGCGAGCAGGTCGCGATCTGCTGAAACCCAGGCGCCGCGACCGCCGAGCTTTTCAGCGAGATCCGGCGTCACGACGCCGTCAGGCGATAGGGCGAAGCGGATGAGCCCGGCGGGGGGCTTTTCGCCGCCCCCGGCTATGCAGGTCCGAGTCCGTTCGCCGGACGCCTCATTGAGCGGTTTGGCCAGCGGCCGCCTCCTCCGCCGCTGCGGCGTCCGCTGCGGCCTTGTCGAGATCCTCCTGCGTCACCCAGCCGGCGGCGAGGCGCGCGCGCATGATGAGATCTTCAGCGTCCTCGGCTTTCAGCTTGTAGGCTTCGAGGATGCCGTCATAGTGCTTCTTCTCGCCGTCGACGCGCTCGGTCCAGCCGGTGAGATCGTCGGTGACGCAGCCCGCCAGATCCTCAACGGTCTTGATGCCGTTTTCGCCGAGCGTGACGATCATCTTGAGGTCGAGCCCCTCGATGTCGACGAGGCCGTCTTCAACGCCAAGCTCCCGGCGGCGCGCATCGAGCTTTTTGGCCTGTTCTTCGAGCCAGTCCTTAGCGCGCGCCTGCAATTCGGCGGCGGTTTCCTCGTCGAGGCCCTCGATCTCCATAAGGTCCTCAAGGCCGACGAAGGCAAGCTCTTCGATCTTCGCAAAGCCTTCCGAAACAAGAAGGCCGGCCATCATGTCGTCGACGTCGAGCGCTTCCATGAAGAGCTCCGAGCGGAGGCGGAATTCCTCCTGGCGCTTCGTCGATTCCTCTTCCTCGGTCATGATGTCGATTTCAAAGCCCGTCAGCTGCGAGGCGAGACGGACGTTTTGGCCGCGCCGGCCAATGGCGAGCGACAATTGCTCGTCCGGCACGACGACTTCAATGCGATCGAGCTCCTCATCGAGAACAACCTTGGCGACTTCCGCCGGCGCAAGAGCGTTGACGACAAAGGT
>CALKYG010000182.1 GCA_938003575.1 uncultured Alphaproteobacteria bacterium | reverse complement strand
CCAGCGACGGGCAGAAAATGAGCACGCGCGACCTTGCGCTGCTCGGACGCAAGATCATCCGCGATTACCCGGAATATTATGAGATTTTCGCGGAGAAGGAATTCACCTGGGAGAGAATCAAACAGGCGAACCGCAACCCGCTGCTCTATAATTTCAAAGGCGCGGACGGTCTGAAAACGGGGCATACGGAAGATAACGGATACGGCCTTGTCGGATCCGCTATTGTTGGCGGCGAACGACGCATCATTGTGGTCAACGGACTTTCCTCCGATAAGGACCGCGCGATTGAGAGCGAAAGGCTGATGCGTGCGGCCTTCAACGAGTTCACGAACCGCAAGCTGTACAAGACCGGCGACATCGCCGGCGACGCGGCGGTGTTCGCCGGCAAGGAGCCGACAGTGCCGCTCGTCACGGGGGAGGAAGTCTCGATGATCCTTCACCGCTCGGCGGCGAACGCCATCGCCGCCAAAGTCGTCTATGAAGGGCCGGTTCAGGCGCCGATCGTGAAAGGCCAGCAGATCGGCTATCTTCGCATATCGACCGGCGCTGACACGGCGCGCGAATTCCCGCTTTACGCGGCCAAGGATGTGAAAGCGGTCGGGCCGCTTGGCCGGATCGGGCTTGCCATGAAAGCGCTTATGGGAGGCGCGCCGGCGCCGGAGGGTGCGGAAGCCTCCGCGCCGCAATAGATGGTCGCCGGACGAAAAGGCTTTTTTGTCAGCTTTGAAGGCGGTGACGGCGCTGGAAAGTCGAGCCAGATCGGACGTCTCGCCGACATGCTGCGCAAGCGCGGCTTTACGGTTCGCGTAACGCGGGAGCCGGGCGGATCGGACGGCGCTGAGGTCATTCGCAAATTGCTGGTCGAGGGCGCCGCTGAAAGATGGGGCCCGATGGCCGAAGCCTTGATGATGTATGCCGCCCGCGCAGACCACCTCGAGCGCGTCATACGCCCGGCGCTCGAACGCGGCGAGGCGGTCATTACTGACCGGTTCGCGGATTCGACTATGGCCTATCAGGGAATCGCCGGCGCGCTCGGGCCCGCGACAGTGTCAAAGCTGCATGCGCTTGTCGTTGGCGTGGATGATCCCGACATTACGATTGTTCTCGATGTGCCGACCGAAATCGGCCTTGC
>CALKYG010000181.1 GCA_938003575.1 uncultured Alphaproteobacteria bacterium | reverse complement strand
ACCGCGTGATGTTCGACAGCCCGGAGGCCTTGACGGCGGCGCTGCAATCGGCGCGGCTCCGCCGGCGCTTTCTTGCGCGCCGCCATGCAGGCCGCCGCAAAAAGGTCGCACTACAACAGTAACAGGGCATCCGCCCGTTGAGAGCGAGAGAGGTTTAGGAACCATGGAAGCAGAAGTCGCAGCCGCGGCGGGAACGACTATCGGCGGTGAGTTCAGCCTTTTGAGCCTGTTTCTGTCGGCAGGGCTCGTCGTCAAAATCGTCATGGGCATCCTGATTGCGTCCTCGGTCTGGTCGTGGGCGGTCATCATCGACAAATCGCTGATGTTCGGCCGGCTGAAATCAAGATCCGCGCGCTTTGAAGACCAATTCTGGTCGGGGCGGCCGCTCGACGAATTGCACAGGAAGCTCGGCGACAAGGGCGACCATCCGATGGCCCGGGTTTTCAGCGCCGGCATGACGGAATGGGCGCGCGCCAAGGATTCGGGCCGGAGCGACGGTCTCGTTGCCGGCGCCAAGGATCGTATCGACAAGGTGATGAACGTCGTCGTTGCACGCGAGCTTGAAGCTGCGGAGAGAAATCTCGGCGTCCTTGCGACAATTGGCTCGGCCGCTCCCTTCGTAGGCCTTCTGGGCACGGTGTGGGGCATCATGACGGCGTTTCAGGCGATCGCCGCGACCAAGGATACAAACCTCGCCGTCGTCGCACCGGGCATCGCAGAGGCGCTTTTTGCGACCGCGCTCGGCCTTCTCGCCGCCATCCCGGCGGTTGTCGGCTACAATCGTTACTCGGCGGCCTTGAATTCATACGCCGTGCGCCTGCAGGGCTTCTCTGACGAATTTTCCGCGATCCTGTCGCGCCAGCTCGATGAAAGGGTTCGCTGATGGGCGTTTCCATGAGCGGCGGCGCGCATCGCCACAAGCCGGGCCGCACGAAGGTGATGTCAGAGATCAACGTAACGCCGCTCGTCGACGTCATGCTGGTTCTGCTGATCGTGTTCATGGTCGCCGCGCCGCTGCTGACCGTGGGCGTCGCAGTTGATCTTCCCGAGACCGCGGCGCAGCCGATCCCGGAACAGGGCGAACCGCTGACTGTCACAATCACCGGCGACGGTACGATCTTCGTGCAGGAGACGCCGGTCGAAATCGACAGCCTCGTGCCGCAGCTCGAAGCGATTGCGACCGCCGGTTATGATCAGCGTATCTATATTCGCGGCGATCAGGCGCGCACCTACGGCGAAGTTGTCCGGGTGATGGGAAAAATAAATGCGGCGGGCTTCCGCAGCATCGGACTCGTGACTGATCGGGAACTGGAATGACGCGGAGAACTTAAGTAGACTCCATGCGTTTCGGCGTACTCGCATCCGTTCTTCTCCACCTATGCGCGGTCGGGCTCGCGTTCGTTTCGCTGCCCGATTTTCTACGGACGAAAGTGGTCGAAGCGCCGGTCATCCCGGTAGAGTTGATCCGCGAGGCGGAACTATCCAAGAAAACCAGCGTCCCGGCTGCGTCGCCGAAACCCAAGCCCAAGCCGCCGGAGGAAAAGAAGGCGCCGCCGGAGGAAAGGAAGCCCGAGCCACCGAAGGTCGAGGAAAAGACGCCCGAACCGAACAATGAACCGCCGCCGGTCGTCCCGGAGAAAACGAAGGAGCCGGAGAAAAAGCCTGAATCGAAAAAGTCTCCGCCGAAAAAGGCCGAAGATCTCGATCTCGATGCGCTTGAGGCGCTGGTAGACAAGTCACGCAAGAACCAGCAGCAAGCCGCTGATGACCCGGGCGATACGGATATCGTCGCGGACCGCGCCAGGGAAGCGATCGGCGCCGGCGACCGCCTCACCGCGAGCGAGATCGACAAGATGCGCGCAGCCGTGTCCCGATGCTGGAATGCAAGCGCTATCATCGGCGCGCCGCAGCCCGAAAATCTCATCGTCGAAATCGACATCGACCTTAACCGCGACGGGACGCTGTCCGGCGCACCGCGCGTCGTCAACGCGCTGGAGATCAACCTCTCGGGGAACCGGTTCTGGAAAGTTGCCGAGCAGAACGCCGTCCGGGCTGTGCAGGCCTGTCAGCCTTACGACTTCTTCGATCCCGCGCGCTATCAGGAGTGGAAGGCATTTACGCTCAATTTCGACCCCAGCATCATGGCGGGATTTTAAGGGTTTTGATCGCGCGGCGCCTTAATTCAGCGCCGCGGAACATCTAGGGTCAATCGCGCATTCGGTGCATTCAAACGGGAAACGCATGATCAGAAGAGACATGTTGGCAAGGGCGGCGGCTGCATTACTTGCGGCTTTTCTAGGGTTCTCGGCGCCTGCCGGCGCGCGGGTCAGGATCGATATCACGCAGGCTAATGTCGAGCCGATGCCGGTCGCCGTTCCTGATTTCATCGGCAGCGACAATGACCTGCAGGGCCTCGGACGCGACATCACCAGCGTCATCATGGCGGACCTCGACCGTTCGGGGCTGTTCAGCGTCATCGATCAGCGCGCTTATGTCGAACGCCTTGCCAGCGTCGATGTCCGACCGCGCTTTCCCGACTGGCGCATTATCAACGCGCAGGTACTCGTCGCCGGTGAAGTGCGACGGACGCCGGACGGGCGGATCGAGGTCGCAACGCGCGTCTGGGACGTCTATTCAAACGAGCAATTGGGCGCCGTTTCCTTCAAGACGCCGGCTGACAATTGGCGCCGCGCCGCGCACAAGGTCGCTGATTTCGTCTACAAGTCGCTGACAGGCGAGGAAGGCTATTTCGACACGCGCGTCGTGTTCGTGCATGAAACGGGTCCGAAGGAAAAACGCACAAAGCGCCTCATGATCATGGATCAGGACGGCGCCAATCCGGTGCTGCTGACCGACGGCCTCAACTATCAGGCGCTGACGCCGCGCTTTTCGCCGACGCAGCAGCAGATCACTTACATGGCCCTCTTCGACAACAGGCCGGGCCAAGTCTATCTCTTCAATATCGAGACGGGTGAACAGGAACAGCTCGGAACCTTCCGCGGCATGACCTTCGCGCCGCGGTTCACGCCCGACGGGACACGCGTACTGATGTCGATGGAGCGTGCCGGCAATTCCGATGTCTTTATGATGGAGCTTGCGACGCGGCGCCTGACGCGCCTCACCGACAATCCGGGTATCGACACGTCGCCGACCATGTCGCCGGACGGCCGGCGGATCGCCTTTACCTCCGACCGTGGCGGCGCCGAGCAGATTTATGTGATGAACGCCGACGGATCGGCGCCGACGCGGATCACGTTTGGCGACGGACGCTATCAGACGCCGGTATGGTCGCCGCGGGGCGATCTCATCGCCTTCACGCGCCTTTACCAAGGGCGGTTCTACATCGGGGTCATCCGTCCCGATGGCACAGGCGAGCGGCTCTTGACCGAGAGCTATCTTGACGAGGGCCCGACCTGGGCGCCGAACGGGCGCGTGATCATGTTCTTCCGGGAAGCCTCGCCAGGGTCGGGTCCGACCCTTTGGTCGGTCGACCTTACGGGACGCAACCTCCGGCGCGTCCGGACGCCGGGCGATTCGTCGGACCCGGCCTGGTCGCCGCCGCTTCCCTAGTTGTGGCGGCGCTTAACTCTCACCTGTACGGCGTTTTCATTTTGATCCCGTACCGGTTCTGCTTGATCGCCGCGCCGGCGCTCATTAGGTTGCTGACAGCTGCGCGTTGTCAGGCAATTTTAATGATTGTCAGGCAGCGTCGCGGCGAAGGGCGATAGGGGTGGCGGACGGAAGACAGTCCATTCTCCCGTCACAAACTGGATATAGCAGGGGCAAGCTGGGGCGCGCGCGCGAGGCCTCGCACCGAGTGGAGCACGAAGGAAAATGAAGGTGAATGATTCAATGAAGTTGATGGGCGTCGCCGGTCTGATGGCGCTCGCCGCCGCCTGTTCGAGTACGAAGTCGACAGGTCCTGACGTCGCCGCGACAGACAATGCGGGCACATCGGTCAGCTCGATTGTCGCCGGAAGCCAGGACGATCTGGAGCAGAATGTCGGCCACCGCGTTTTCTTCGGTTACGACCAGTATTCGCT
Source organism: uncultured Alphaproteobacteria bacterium (assembly GCA_938003575.1). Lineage (GTDB taxonomy): Bacteria > Pseudomonadota > Alphaproteobacteria > Caulobacterales > Parvularculaceae > Amphiplicatus. Next base: position 3,972 of record CALKYG010000181.1, on the reverse strand, counting down.
GACCGCGCAAGCGCAGTCGACACTGCAGCGTCAGGCGGATTTCCTGAAGCAATACCCGAATGTCCGCATTCAGGTCTCGGGCAATTGTGACGAACGCGGCACGCGCGAGTACAACCTCGCACTCGGCGCGCGCCGGGCCGAAGCGGCCCGCGCCTATCTCGTCAGCATGGGTGTCGATTCTTCGCGCATCACGACGGTTTCCTATGGTAAGGAGCGTCCGATCGATCCGCGTTCGACCGAAGAAGCGTGGTCGTTGAACCGAAACGCTACGTCGACCATCGTCAACGTCGGCGCGTAAGGCTCGAACATCGCAAGTTCCAGAGGGCGCGTCGGCCGGACAGGCTGGCGCGCTTTCCTGTTTTCGCCTTAGAAAAGCCGCCTCAGCGCGCCAAGGACTCGCGGTATTGGACTTCTTCGCTGCGCGGTGAAAGGAATTATCAGCATGCGTATCACACACCGAATTGCGCTCTTGCTCGGCGCCCTCGCGCTGACAGCGGCCCCGGCGGCGGCCGGCACGAAAGATCGGGTCGAAATGCTAGAGGCGGCCGTCGCGGAGTTGCAGGCGGCCTCACCAGCCGCGCTGAACGCAAATGCGAAGATCGACCGGCTTGAAACGGAAGTGCGTGTGCTCACTGGGCGGGTCGAGGAATTGACCCACGAGCTTGAATTGACCCGCGCGCGCCTTGATTCGGTCAGCGCGGCGCTTGCCGGCGAAAGCGTCGGCGGACCGGTCGCCCTCGGAGCGGCGGACAGTGATCCGATCGCTGACGAGATCGCACGTTCACAATCCGCTGCGCCTGCAATCTCGCTGCCGCTTGATCCAGAGGCCGCCTATGCCTACGCCTCGGACTTTCTCATAACCAGCGATTACGTCCGCGCCGAGGCGGCGTTCGTGAAGTTTCTCGAGGCCTTTCCAAGCCACCCGCGCGCTGCGGATGCGCGTTTCCGCCTTGGCGAAGTCTATCTCGCGTCCTCAAAAAACACTGAAGCGGCGGACACGTTCATCGCCTTCATCCGCGCTTATCCTAACAGCGCGCGCGGCGCAGAAGCCTATCTAAAGCTCGGCACCGCATTCTCGCGGCTTAATCAAACGACGGAAGCTTGCAAGGTCTTCAAGACGCTTAAGGCGAAATATCCCTCCGCGACGCCAGCCGTCCTGCAACGCACCGACGTTGAGATGTCGCGAATCAACTGCAAATAGGCAGTGGACGGTCCTTCAGACTGCGGGACCATGGCGGATCTTTCGGCGGGCTTCCGCGCCTTCTGGATGCGCGTGATCGCGCCCCGCCGCGCGCTGCTTGCCGTCTCGGGCGGCGCCGACTCTATGGCGATGATGCGCCTTGCCGCTGATCTCGCAAGAGAGGATGTCGCCGACTTCGAAATCGCGACCGTCGATCATGGCCTGCGGCCGGGCTCGCGCGAGGAAGCGGAGACCGTCGCGGACGCAGCGCGTGAGCTGGGTTTTCGGCACGCCATCCTCAGTTGGGAGGGCGAAAAGCCCCGCGGCGGCGTGCAGGCGGCGGCGCGGGCGGCGCGCTATCGCCTGTTGGCGGACTACGCGAGCAAGGTTGACGCGGAGGCGGTCGTCGTCGCGCATACCGCCGAGGATCAGGCAGAAACGGTCTTTATGCGTCGAGCGCGCGGGTCAGGCCCGCGCGGTCTCGCCGGCATGGCGGAAAAATCGTTGATCGCCGCCGGCGCGTCGAAACCAGTTCAGCTTTTGCGACCGTTCCTGAGGGTGCGGCGGGCGGCGCTGCGCTCCTATTTGCGTGTGACCGGGTCGTCCTTCGTCAAAGACCCAAGCAATGAGAATCTGAAATTCGAGCGCATTCGCGTCCGTCATCGCCTCGCACATCTCGAGGCGGCCGGAGTCGCGGTTGTCGAAGCGCTCCTGCGGACTGCGGATGCGATGCGTATTGAAGCCGACAGGATCGAAGCCGCGGAAAATAAACGCTTCCAGGTGCTTGACGGACGCTTCTGCGCATTCGGGACGGCGACTCTGGCGGCGACGGCGACGGCGCAGGACCGGGGTCTGATCGCCCGGCTCGTCTTTGCAGTCGGCGGCGGCGAATACCCGCCGGCTCTGCAAGCTGCGAAGGAGGCGCTCGCTTCGGCGAGCGCAGGCGCCGCGGCGACACTTGGCGGGGCCATCATTGAGAGATCGGGCGAGGCGATCCGCATCCGGCGGGAGCCTGCCGCACTGTTCGGCCGCGCCGGCGTTGCTCCGGCGGCGCCGGTCCCGCTCGGCGATCGCAGGCGGTCCCTTTGGGACAGGCGTTTCATTGTCGAAAACCGGCTTGGCGCGCCGGCAGAAATCCGGCCGCTCGACGCCGCAGCGATTTCGCGCCATGGTCTTGCGCCTTCCGCCATCGGCGCGCCAGCGCTGTTCATGGGCCCGGTTGTCGCGGCTATTCCGGGCGAATCCGATGGGTTCGAGGCGCTTGCGGCCGAGCGGTTTTACCGCCGGGTTAACCGCTTTCAATGAAATTACATAATTGTGATGCTGGCCCGTGGCGCCGGGCTTCCTTAACACCTATCTTCTATTCTCAACGCCTGCCCGGAAAGGAACTTTGGATGAACGGACGCAACCTCCTCATTTGGGGCCTTGTCTTCGTCTTCTTCATCATTGCGTTGCAGCGCTTTGAATTTTCAAAGCCGGGTCCGACGCCGACACGCCTCTCCTATTCGGAATTCGTGGCGAAAATCGACGCGGGCGAAATCAAACTTGCCGAAATCGACAAGGGCAACGTCAAAGGGATGTTGGACGACGGCAAGCCTTTCGTCACCGCGATTCCCGAAGGGTCCGGCGTCGCGGTCGCCGACCGGCTCAATCAAGCGGGCGCTCAGACTCAGATCCGCCCTGAGGAGCAGCTTCCGCTGCTACTTTCCGTTCTGTTCAACATCTTGCCGTTCATCATTTTCCTCGCCTTCTTCTTTTTCGTCGTGCGCCAGATGCAGGGCGCGGGCGGCAAGGCGATGGGCTTCGGCAAGAGCCGTGCGAAACTTTTGACCGAGCGTCAGGGGCGCGTGACTTTCGAGGATGTCGCCGGCATCGACGAGGCGAAGGAAGAACTCGAGGAGATCGTCGAATACCTGAAGGACCCGATGAAGTTTCAGCGCCTCGGAGGGAAGATCCCGAAAGGCGCGCTGCTCGTCGGACCGCCCGGCACCGGCAAGACTTTGCTCGCGCGTGCGATCGCCGGCGAGGCCAATGTGCCGTTTTTCACGATCTCAGGGTCCGACTTCGTTGAAATGTTTGTCGGCGTCGGCGCGTCCCGCGTGCGCGACATGTTTGATCAAGCAAAAAAGAACGCACCCTGCATTATCTTCATCGACGAGATCGACGCAGTCGGCCGTCATCGCGGCGCAGGTCTCGGCGGCGGCAACGATGAGCGTGAGCAGACGTTGAACCAGCTTCTGGTCGAGATGGATGGTTTTGAATCGAACGAGGGGATCATCCTTATCGCCGCAACAAACCGCCCGGATGTGCTGGATCCTGCGCTTTTGCGTCCCGGCCGTTTCGACCGCCAGGTCGTCGTTCCGAATCCGGACGTAGTCGGCCGCGAGAAAATCCTGAACGTGCACGCCAAAAAAGTGCCGCTGGCGCCGGATGTAAATCTCAGAACCATTGCTCGCGGCACGCCCGGATTTTCCGGCGCCGACCTCGCCAATATCGTGAACGAGGCGGCGCTCCTCGCCGCGCGGCGAGGCAAACGCTTCGTCACGTCAAAGGAATTCGACGACGCCAAGGATAAGGTTTTGATGGGCGCCGAGCGCCGTTCGATGGCGATGACCGAGGAAGAGAAAACGCTAACCGCCTATCACGAGGCTGGGCACGCGCTTGTCGGCCTTTCCGTGCCCGGCAATGATCCCGTGCACAAGGCGACCATCATTCCGCGCGGACGCGCGCTCGGGATGGTGCAATATCTTCCCGGGCGGGACCGTTATTCGATGTCTTTCGAACAGATGAAA
>CALKYG010000180.1 GCA_938003575.1 uncultured Alphaproteobacteria bacterium | reverse complement strand
AATGCAGCCCGCGAGAGGAAGCACCGGAATTGTCGTGGGCTGTTCGCGCCCATGGACGCGGAGCGATCTCGCCTGTCCGCCCGCCGTCATGAGAATATCAGCGACGACAGCCGACGCCGACCGCTCAAGGTGATCGGGTCCTTCGGCCCCAGCGCGTCGAAAATCGTCAGAAGCTTCTTGCGAGCCGCTTCGTCATTCCATGCGCGATCGGCGGCGAACATCGACAGCAGCTCATCGACTGCTCCTTCCAAGTCGCCTCGCGCCGCGCACGCGTCAGCGAGTTCGAGCCTCAACGCCATGTCTTTGGGGCTTTCGGCGACGCGGCGTCTGAGGTCTGCGACGTCGCCTCCAGCCTTCTCGGCTATTTCGATCTGCGCCCGGACGGAATTGAGCGCCGGATCGCTCTTCTTCGCATCAGGAACGATCGCAAGAACCTCACGCGCGCCGACGAAGTCGCCGGTCGCCAGACGACACCGCGCAAGACCCGCGACGGCTCTCACAAAGACGTCGCTTCCCGCCTCCTCGGCAATTTGAGCGACGTCGGCGTACGCTTGGGCGGCAGTCGCCGCGTCGCCGGCCGCTAGAGCGGCGTCGGCCTGATCCAGCGCCGCCGCGAGGTCGACCCCCTGTTCGCCGGGCCCGGCAAGAGCCTTGAGACGCGAAATGAAAGCCTTGATCTGGCTTTCCGGGATCGCGCCCTGAAATCCGTCAACCGGACGTCCCTGAAAAAAGGCGTAAACGGTCGGCACGGACTGGATCCGCATCTGCGAGGCGAGCATCTTGTTCTTGTCAATGTCGATCTTGATGAGGGTGACGGCGCCTTTCGCCTCGGTCACAGCCTTCTCCAGCGCCGGCGTCAGCTGGCGGCAGGGGCCGCACCACTCGGCCCAAAAATCGACGATGACCGGCGCCTTCATCGACGCGTCGAGCACGTCGCTCTCGAAGGTTTCAATCGTTCCGTTCCTGATAAGATCGCGGGCGGCTGCGGCTTTCGGGCCGGTAGAGATGTCCATATTCGGCAATTCCTTTTGCGGCCCTATAAATGAGGTTCCGCTGCCGCGAAGGCAACGGCGCAGATATCAATTTCCACTCTCTTTTTCAGGTTTTCCAAGGTCAATGATACGCGGTTCGAAGCCGCAGGCGCGGATGAATTTGAGGAGACCCTCCGGCGTGACCGCAGTAGACGCTGTGTTTTCAAGCGGATGGAACCAGATCAAGGGCCAATTGAGAAGGGCGGCGTCGACAGCGACGTCTGACAAGGCCTTCGACGTTTCGTTGATAAGCGCAAAAGGCGTAACAGCGCCCGGAATGACGCCCAGGGTCGCCGTCATCAGTTCCGGCCTGCCAAACGACAGGCGCCCATTTGATCCAGCCGCCCGCCCGTAACCCACGATATCGACAGCCGTGTCACAATGGGCGACGGCGAGAAAGAGGCGGGTTTTCTTGTCACGCAAAAACAGGTTTTTCGAATGGCCGCCTGGCATCGACGCCTTGTGGCCGCGCCCCTCCGCGACAGTGAAAATCGGCGGATGATCGACGGTTTCATGGTTGACGCCGATGCTGTCGAGAAAGGAGAAAAGTTCGCTTCGGGTCTTCGCCATTTTTCCCTTCAGGCAATATCGCCGCGGCGGCAAATACAGGGTCTGACCGCCTTGCCAATACGGGGTCCCTCGTGCATATAGCGGGCCCCGCCGCGAGGGCCACCCCCTTTGCGGCACGCCAGTGAGCGGGCGTAGCTCAGGGGTAGAGCATCACCTTGCCAAGGTGAGGG